>NZ_CBAICG010000047.1:0-26408 GCF_964715405.1 Solirhodobacter sp.
ATGGCCGAGGTGAACCCGGTCAACTACATCGCCGCCACGCTCTGCTCAATCCTCGATGGCCACCCGCAAAGCCGTATCGAAGACCTGATGCCCTGGCGCTTCAAGCAGCCGTCAAGCCTCGCCGCATAGGGCAACGCCGTCGCGCTTACCTATTATCAGGAAATGGCGCATGTGCGCTTTGGCCTGAAGCGGCTGGCCGAGGTGCATGGCGATGACGCGGTGCTGGCGGCGTTCCGGGCGCCGGCGGGGGCTATTCCGGCGTCGGTGCTTCCAGCGGGGCGATGCGGGCCGGAACGCCCTCGGCCAGGACGATCGCGGGCTCGCCGCAATGGAACAGGAAATAGGTGATCGCGGTCTGTGGCAGGCGCGAGACGTTCGGGCGGCCCTTGATCCGGTCGGCCGGGGCAAAGCGTTTCTGGAAGTTCGCGAGCCCATGGCTGAGCTCCTGGCGCGGCGAGACCAGCATGTCACGGCCGGGCTTGCCGTGATCGAGAGCGTCCTGCCGGAGCAGGATCGGCTGCGCATCGGGCTGGTTGCGCAGATACTCGGCGTCAAGCCGGATCTGCTCGATGCAGGCGACCCGGAGCATCCGGCCGGTGCTTGTGCGGATGTCGTCCCGCAGGCGCAACGCCTCGATCGGCAGGTCGCCAAAGGCCGTGGTGATCCGGGTTTTCGGGCCGAACCCCGGCAGGGTCCAACCGCCCTTCCGGCCCGACGATGTCGGGAGCAGGGGGCGCGGCTTCGCGTCGGCCACCGACAGCAGGACCGCGCGGAGGACATCGTCCTCGCTGCTGGCACTGAAGATCGCGTTTCCCATTGCGGGCTCCTCTCGCATCCGCGCGCCGGCAGATGTGCCGCACGGCAACAGGCGCCGGGCCTGACGTTTGGGGCATCAGGCCCGGCTAACTCGTTACCCTCAGGCTACCCGGCCAGACTGGCCTGCACTGGTCACCTCGGAACGCGACCGACCGAAACGGGTCGGCCCTGCGCACAGGATGCACGTCGGAAAGAGTGAAAATGTGTCAGGCAAGGCGCAGATGATGGCAATCTCGGGCGCGGCGTCCGGTGGCAATTCGGGCCTTCTGCTGCCGATGTTTCGCGATCATTGACAATCCCGTGCCAGTTCCGGGCCGGATGCGGCGATTGGTCCGGGAAACGGAAATCGATACAACTGTCGGGAGTGGCGCGGATTGTGGCGTGGCAGCCTCTTTTCGCTGTTCCGAAACGTGACACAGTCTGTTTCTTGCGGCTCCGGCGGGCCAAAGCGGGCTTTCAGCACGCTGGAGTTGCGACGTCAGGCGCGGCACACGGCAAACGCGCGGCGGCGGCAGGTTGCTCGCGACTCACGGGAATGCCATCCTGTCGGCGGTTGGCTGAGGGGACAGGATGACACCGGCAGAGCGCGCCATTGACGGGATGACCGCGCCGATGCGGACGCGGCTGGCGGCGCGGATCGACACGATCCCGCTCTTTGCCCACGCCTATGCCTGGCACCTGAATTTCCGGCTTGGCGATGCGTCGCCGGTTGATCTGCTGCAGGATGCGGCGTCACGCGGCCTTGTCGGGGTGAAGATCCATGTCGAGGATGGCGAAGCGCGCAGCCTGCTGCACGCCACCGCCGCCGAGCGGGCGCGCTTTGGCGATGTGGCGCGCGATCTTGGCCTGCGGGTGCATGTCGAGACAAGCTCGACCGAAGTCGCCGATCTGCGCGCGGCGATCGCGGTGGCGCTGGACACCGGCGCCGAGTCGGTGCGGGCCTATCCGCGCTATGCGGGGCGGGTGTCCGAGATCCTCCGGCGCAGCGTCGCCGACCTGCGGCAGTTGCCGGGGATGGACCCCGACGGGCGGCTCGACTTCCTGCTGGAGCAGCACGAAGACCTGACATCGACCGAACTGATGCGCATTCTGGCACAGGTCGGCAATCCGCGCCTGACGCTGCTTTACGACTTCGGCAACATGATCAACGCTTATGAGCGGCCCGAGGCGGCGCTAGCGGTGATGGCGCCGAAGGTCACCGACGTGCATATCAAGGACGTGGTGATCCTGGAGGATCGCGGCGGCTGGGCGCACCGGGCCTGCCGCTCGGGCGAGGGCGATATCGACTTTCACGGGCTTCTGGCGCGGCTTCTGCTGCTTGGCGAGACCGTGCCGCAGGTCCGCGCCTTCGCGCTGGAAGAGGAGAACGAGATGGTCGCCCCCGCCTACCGGTTTCCCGGCGAGGCTGCCGATCCGGTGATCCCGCCGCGCGAAGCCAGCACCACGTTGCTGCCCGCGGGCGAGGCGTTGGCGGACCGGCTGGCGCGCGAGCGGCGCGAGGCGGCGGCACAGGTGGCCTACGTCCGCGGCGTGCTGGCCGAATTGAAGCAAGCGGCGGCCCGGATCACCGCGCCCGCCGCCGACACAGGAGCAGACGGATGACCACACCCACCCCCGCGCGCGGCGACAGCTACTGGCCGCTCGATTCCTCGGCCACGCCGCGCTTTGCCGGGCCGGTCAGCTTCTTCCGGCTGCCGATGCTCGCTGATCCGGCCGCGACCGACATCGCGCTGGTCGGCCTGCCCTGGGACGGCGGCACCACCAACCGCTCCGGCACCCGCCACGGGCCGCGCGCGGTGCGCGCCATGTCGACGATGATCCGGCCGTTTCACCATGTCACCCGCACCTCGCCCTACACCCTTTGCCGGGTCGCCGATCTGGGCGACGCGCCGGTCAACCCGATCGACATTCACGACACGCTGCGGCAGGTTCAGGGTTTCTTTGCCGGCCTGCACGCGGCGGGGGCGGTGCCGGTGACGGCGGGCGGCGATCACCTGATCACGCTGCCGATCCTGCGCGCCATCGCGACGGACGGGCCGGTCGGGCTGATCCAGTTCGACGCCCATTCCGACACCAACGACAGCTACTTCGGCGGCCACCGCTATACCCACGGCACCCATGTGCGCCGCGCGATCGAGGAAGGGCTGGTGGACCCCCGGCGCACGGTGCAGATCGGCATCCGGGGCACCCGCTATCAGCCCGACGGCAACGACTTCGGCGAACAGCAGGGCATCCGCACGATCTTCATCGAGGAAGTTTTCGAGCTGGGCAGCGCCGGGGTGGTCGCCGAGATCCGCCGGGTGATCGGTGCGGGCCCGGCCTATCTGACCTTCGACGTGGACGGCATCGACCCCTCGCAGGCGCCGGGGACCGGCACACCGGAAATCGGCGGCTATTCCACCTTTCAGGCGCAGCAGATGCTGCGCGGCCTGATGGGGCTGGACCTGATCGGCGCCGATGTGGTCGAGGTTTCGCCGCCGTTCGATCCGACCGACAATACCGCGCTGGTCGGGGCGACGATGATGTTCGAAATCCTGTGCCTGGTGGCGGCGGCCAAGGTGGCGCGGCGGGGCGGCTGAGGCCTCACATCACCTCGGCGTGGCGCGACAGCCATTCCATCACCGCCGGGCGCACCGAATGCACCCCCGAGGCGGCGGCCGCGTCGATCACGGCGCGGGCCTCGCGCAGATCGACGCGGCGCAACAGCGCCTTGACCGGGCCGATCGAGGCCGGGCGCATCGAGAGGTTGCGCAGCCCCATCGCGGTCAGGCACAGCGCCTCGACCGGTCGCCCGGCATCCTCGCCGCAGAACGAAAGCGAGGTGCCGGTTTCCGCGCAGCGGGCCACGATCTGGCCGATGAAGGTCAGGAAGCTGACGTTCAGCGTGTCATAGCGGCGGCGCACCCGTTCATTCTCGCGGTCGGCGGCAAAGAAGAACTGCTTGAGGTCATTGCCGCCGATCGAGATGAAATCGGCCAGTTCGAAGAACTGCCGCGGCGCGAAGGCAAGGCTGGGGGTTTCCAGCATGGCGCCGATCTCGATCTTCTCGGGCAAGGTGCGACCCAGCGCACCCTCGCGGTCCATCTCGTGCAGCAGATGGTCGCGGGCTTCGAGGAATTCCTCGAACTGCGCGACAAAGGGGAACATCACGCTCAGCGGCCGACCCTTGGCGGCGCGCAGCAGCGCCTGAAGCTGCATCCGCAGCACGCCGGGCTTGTCGAGCCCGACGCGGATCGCGCGCCAGCCCATTGCCGGGTTGGGCTCGTCCTGCGGCTTCATGTAGGGCAGCACCTTGTCGGAGCCGATGTCGAGCGTGCGGAAGGCGACGCGGCGGCCGCGGGCAGCGTCGAGCACGCGGGAATAAAGCGCGGCCAGTTCGCCGCGCTTGGGCACCTGATTGCGGATCAGGAATTGCAACTCGGTGCGAAAGAGCCCGACACCCTCGGCGCCGGAGCCTTCGAGCGAGGGCAGATCGGCCATCAGCCCGGCGTTCATGTGCAGCGCGACGGTGGTGCCGCAGAGCGTCTGCGCCGGCAAGAGCCGCAGGCCCGCATAGCGTTCCATCGCCTTGGCCTGCATCGCGATCTTGTCGCGGAAGGCGGCGGCGACGTTTTCATCGGGGCGCAGGTGGACGATGCCCTGATCGCCGTCGACGAGGATGTTGTCACCGTTCAGCGCCTCGGTGGTGATGCGTTCGGCGTGGATGACCAGCGGAATCGCCAGCGCGCGCGCCACCACGGCGGCATGACTGCCGACCGAGCCTTCTTCCAACACCACGCCCTTCAGCTTGCGGCCGTATTCCAGCAATTCACCGGGGCCGATGTTGCGCGCCAGCAGCACCGGGTTTTCCGGCATCGCCGCGCCGGTCTCGTAGCCCTGACCGGTCAGGATGCGCAGCAGGCGGTTCGACAGATCGTCAAGGTCGTGCAGCCGCTCGCGCATGAAGGGGTCGGGCACCTGGTCGAGGCGCGCGCGGGTGGCGGATTGCTCTTTCTCCACCGCCGCCTCGGCCGACAGGCCGCGCTGGATGTCTTCCTCCATCCGCTTCAGCCAGCCGCGGGAATTGGCGAACATGCGGTAGGCTTCCAGCACCTGCTGCTGTTCGCCGTCGCCGGAATCGGTCTCGGTCAGCAGCGTGTCGACCGACAGCCGCAATTCATCCACTGCGGCGCGCAGGCGCAGGCACTCGGCCTCGGGGTCGTCGGCAACCGGGTTGGTCACCACCACGCGCGGCTCGTGCAGCCAAACGCGACCCTCGGCCGCGCCCTCCTGCCCGGTGGCGCCGCGGAACATCACCGGATGGGTATGCAGCGCGCTGAGCGCCTCGCCCTCGCCGACAAAGGCACCAAGCTCGGTCATTTCGGCGACCACCATCGCCACGACTTCGAGCGCGTAAACCTCATCCTCGGTGTATTGCCGGGCGGTCTTCGACTGCACCACCATCACGCCCAGCTTTTCGCCTAGGCGCTGAATCGGCACACCGAGGAAGGCCGAATAGATCTCTTCACCGGTTTCGGGCATGTAGCGAAAGCCGCGCTCGGCGGGGGCATTGCCGGTGTTGATCGGCTGGCCGGATTTGGCAACGCGGCCGACCAGACCCTCGCCCAGCCGCAGCCGGGTCTGGTGCACCGACTCGGGCTTGAGGCCCTGGGTGGCGCAAAGCTCCAGCGTGTCGTCATCGCGGAAGAGGTAGACCGAGCAGACCTCGCACCCCATCGAGTCGGCGATCAGGTGGGTGATGCGATCCAGCCGTTCCTGGCCCTTGCCGGGTTCGGCAAGAGAGTCCCGCAACCTGCGCAGGAGCCGTCGACTGTCGCTTTCGGTCCCGTCTGCCATGGCCCCAATCCGGACGGCCCTGCCCCGAAATCTCGGGGATCAGGCCGCCTTGTCCAGTTCAAAGGCATCATGAAGGGCCTGAACCGCCAGTTCCATGTATTTCCGGTCGATCAGGACCGAAATCTTGATCTCGGAGGTGGTGATCACCTTGATGTTGATTCCTTCAGCAGCCAGCGCCCTGAACATGGTCGCCGCGACCCCGGCGTGGCTGCGCATCCCGATGCCGACGACCGAGAGCTTGGCCACATCGGTATCCACCACCAGCGCGGCGTAACGGATCGCGCCTGCGGCGGTGGCATCCTCCATCGCCTTGCGGGCGCGCGCCACCTGGTTGGTGGGGCACGAGAACGTCATGTCGGTGACCGGGCCGCCGCCGGTGTTGGCCTCGGAAATGTTCTGCACGATCATGTCGACGTTGACGCCGGCCTCGGCCAGCGGGCCGAAGATCGCGGCGGCGATGCCGGGCCGGTCCTCGACCGAGACCAGGGTCATTTTCGCTTCGTCGCGCGAATAGGCGACGCCCGAGACGGCTTTCGTTTCCATGATATCCTCCTCGTCGCAGACCAGAGTGCCGGAATTCTCGTCGGTGTCCTCGAAGCTCGAGAGCACGCGCAGCTTGACCTTGTAGCGCATCGCCAGTTCGACCGACCGGGTCTGCAAGACCTTGGCACCGAGCGAGGCCAGTTCCAGCATTTCCTCGAAGGCGATGCGGTCGAGCTTGCGGGCTTTCTCGCAGATGCGCGGGTCGGTGGTGTAGACGCCGTCGACGTCGGTGTAGATGTCGCAGCGTTCGGCGGCGAAGGCGGCGGCAAAGGCGACGGCGGTGGTGTCGGAGCCGCCACGGCCCAGCGTGGTGATGCGGTGTTCCGGGCTGACGCCCTGGAAGCCCGCGACCACGGCGACCCTCATGCCTTCGGCGAATTTCAGGTCGATGTTGGCGCGCGGGATGTCGACGAAGCGGGCGGCGGAATGGGCGCTGGTGGTCAGGATCGGCACCTGCCAGCCCTGCCAGCTGCGCGCGGGCACGTCCATTTCCTGCAGCGTCAGCGCCATCAGCCCGGCGGTGACATTCTCGCCCGAAGAGACGACGGCGTCGTATTCGCGCGCGTCGAACAGGGGCGAGGTCTGTTCGACCCAGCCGACGAGTTCGTTGGTCTTGCCCGACATCGCCGAGACGATGACGATCACGTCATAGCCGCGCGCGACCTCGCGTTTCACCTTTTCGGCGGCATTGCGGATGCGCTCGAGGTTGGCCACCGAGGTGCCACCGAATTTCATCACGAGAAGCGGCATCAGGCCCCCCCGTTGCCTTGGCTGCATGTGGCGCGTGTCTTAAGCGGGGCGCGGGCGGGGCGCAAGGGGCGCGCAGCGGCGAGCGCCGGGGGGCTGTCTGCCCCCCGGTCCCCCCGAGGATATTTGCGGACCGAAAGTGCGGGCGGGGAGTGCTCAGAACGGGTGCGGTGTGCCGTCCCAGGTTTCGAAGCAGCCGGTGGTGGCGGGCGAGAGGGCCTTGATGCGGGCGAGCAGGCCCTGCGCGGCGGCCGCGGGCGTGATGGAGGCGCCGAGGCCGCCCATCTCGGTCTGCACCCAGCCGGGGTGGTAGATGCCGACGGCGATGCCCTCGGGCTTCAGGTCGGTGGCGAGGTTGCGGCCGAGGTTCAGCACGGCGGCCTTGGAGGCGCGGTAGATGTAGCTGCCGCCGCCCGCGCGGGTGTCGGAGCCCATCTGCGAGGACAGGATCGCGATCTTCGCGCCCTTCGCGCGGCGCAGCGCGGGCAGCAGGGTCTGGATGGTGAGGAAGACGCCGGTGACGTTGACGGCGAACATCCCGGCCCAGAGCGCGGGCGGGTAGCCGGTGTCGAGGCGCTGGCCACGGTCGGCGTAGAGGCCCGCGTTGCAGATCAGGCAGTCGAGCGGCGCGGTGCCGAGGGCGGGGGCGAGGGCCGCGATGCTGGCCGGGTCGGCCATCTCGGCTGCCAGCCAACGCGCGCGGGCGGCGAGGTCGGCCGGGACGGGGGCGCGGTGGGTGCCGATGACGGGCTCGCCGCGGGCGGCGAGGGCCTCGGTCAGGGCGCGGCCGAGGCCACGGGCGGCGCCGGTGATCAGCGTCGTCATCGCGTCAGTTCGCCCGGCGCGGCGACAGGAAGGGCAGCGGCGCGACCGGCACGCCGTCTTCCAGCAGCTTTTTCGCCTCGTCGAGGCGCGCCTCGCCGAAGATCGCGCGTTCGGGGGCGCTGCCGTCGTGAATGGCGCGCGCCTCGGTGACGAAATCGAGGCCGACGTATTCGGAATTCGCCTCGACCTCGCGGCGGAGCGCGGCGAGAGCCGCCTCGACCGGGTTGGCGGGCGTGGAGAGCGGGCGGGCGGGCGCGGCGGGGGTTTCGCTGCCGTGGTTGACGGCGGGGGCCATCAGCGTCTTGGTCACCTCGGTCGAGCCGCAGTGAATGCAACTGATCCGGCCCGTGGCCATCAGGCTGTCGCAGGCGGCCACCGAAGCGAACCAGCTTTCGAAGCCGTGGTCGTTGTTGCATTTCAGGCTGTAGCGGATCATCGCGGCCTCACCAGGACAGACCCGCAACACCTATGGGTTTCGGCGGGGAAATCAACCGGCCTCGGGCGGCGTTGGCGCGGGCGCGGGCGGCGCAAGCGGGGCGAAGCGGCGAAGCATGGCGCGCAGTTCGGGTTCATCCACCTTGAGCGCGGCCCGTTCGGGCGCAAACCACTTGCGGCGGCGCTGGTCGTTTTCCGGGAAACGGTCGCGCAACTGCCTGACACGGACGGCGAAAACCGCGACGCCGCAGGGCAGGCCGTGCGCCGGGTCCGTCACCTTGACGTAGTGGAACTGGCCCACGGGACGCTCGTCGACCTCGCCCTGGACGCCGGCCTCTTCATAGGCTTCGCGCAGCGCGGCGGCGGCGCTGCTCAGCCCCTTCATCGGCCAGCCCTTGGGGATGATCCAGCGTCCGGTATCGCGGCTGGTGATCAGGAGCACCTCGGCCCGGTCGCCGACCGCGCGCCAGCAGAGCGCGGCGACCTGGGTGCAGACAGCCCCGGCCGCGGCCGCCAGCGGCAGCGGCATCGGCGTGGCGATTTTTCCGACGATCGACATGACCTGCTTTGCCCCCTGACGACGGGGATCCCTCGTTATTTCTTGTAAAACACTGCCCTGACACGAGATATAGCATGAAAAACAAGGATCGGCCAGTGGTTGCTGGCGTGAAGGGCCTTATGGCGGGCGGTGTGGTGATCAAGATCGCGATCGGGCTGGATGGGTGGACGGCCATGGCTGACGTCGCCGGAGGCGCCTGGGGGGCTGGTGGCGGGCGGGGCCGCGATGGCGACGGGCCCGGCCGTTCTCGGGCCCGGGATTTACCGGCATTCGAGCTATGGCACCCGGCATCCGCTGCGGATGTCCACCGTGACCGATCCGGTGCGGGCGCCGGGCTGGCTGGCGCCGGGGCAATACCGCACCAGCCCGCGCGCCCGGGCCGCCGCGCTGATCGCCTGGCACACGCAGGACGACATCGCGGCCTTGCCGCGCGTCGAGGCGGAGGGGGTGGTCAGCGACGCGGTGCGCCAGCGGCACGGGCCGGGCACCACATCGAACCCGGTGTTCCCCGAGATGTTCCGCAGGCCCGCGACCGCAGCCGGGGCGGCGATGCCGGCGGTCGGCCTGGTGCGCGACGGCGGCACGGTCTGCACGCCTCCGGGCGGCACGCATCACGGGGTGCCGGACCGGGCGAACGGGGTTTTCTCCCTCAACGACCCGGTGCCGTGCATCCTGTCGCTGCGGCGGCGGGGGTGGGCAGGGTCGCCTATGTCCACATCGACGCGCATCATCGCGATGGGGTGGAACCTGCCTTCGCGGGCGATCCGCGGGTGCTGATGGTCTTGGTGCAGGAGGAGCGGCGCTGGCGCCTTACCGGCGCGCTGGCGGCGGACGGCGGCGGCGATTGCGTCAACCTGCCGGTGCCGAAGGGGTTCAACGATACCGAGATGCGCGCGGCGCTGGAGGCGGTGATCCGGCAATGCGGCGCGGATGCGCTGGAGGAAGACCCGCTGTCGCGGCTGGCGCTGTCCAACACCGCGCTTTGCGGGGTGGTGCGGGCGCTGAAGGGGCTGGCGCCGCGCCTTGTCGAGCCGGGCGGCGGCGGCTGCAACCCTTGGTCGGCGGCGCGTTGCTGGGCCGGGGTCCGGGCGGAACTGGCGGGGCATGAACTCCCCGACCGGCTGCCGGAGGCGGCCGAGGCGGTGCTGCACGGGCTTGCCGGCAAGGGGGTCGAGCGCGGGCGCCCGGTGGCCGAGGCGATGTTCACCACGCGGGCCGACCTCGCGCGTGAGGGGCCGGTGCACCCCGAACGGCTCGGGCGGCTGCGCGCGCGGGCCGGGCGATGATCCGCGCCTTTGTCGCCCTGCCGGTGCCCGAGGCGGTGCGCGCCGATCTGGCGCGGTTGCAGGCGGTGCTACCGCTGCCGCGCCCGGTGGACCCCGAGGGGTTTCACCTGACGCTGGCCTTTCTGGGCGACCAGTCGGAACCGGCGCTGGAGGAGGCGGATCTGGCGCTGGCGGCGCTGCACCCGACCGAGATCACGCTGACGCTGCGGGGCGCGGCGCTGTTCGGCGGCGAGCGGCCGCGCGTGGTCTATGCGGTGGTGGTGCCGGACCCCGCGCTGATCGCGTTGCAGGCGAAGGTGGTGACCGCGCTGCGCCGCGCGGGGCTGGAGCCCGAGGCGCGGCGGTTCACGCCGCATGTGACGCTGGGCCGGGTGCGGCCGAACCGCGCCGAGGTCGCGCGGCTGGAAAGGGCGGTGGCCGCCACGGCCGGGTTTGCGCCCAAGCCGTGGCCGGTGAAGGGGTTCGGTCTCTGGCGATCAGACCCCGGACCCGGCGGGCGGGTCTACACCGAGATGGTGCACTACCCGCCGCAGGACGCGCGTCCTACAAGGTGATGCGTGCGCCAAGCTCCACCACGCGGTCGCGCGGCAGGTGGTAGAACTCGCTGGGGTCGGCGGCAAGTCGGCCGAGCGCGATGAACAGCCGGTCGAGTATCCGCCCGATGCCGGTGCGCGCGCCAAGCTGAATCTTGCGCCGCCCGAGGAAGAACGAGCTGGTCATCACGTCGAACTTCAGCCCGGCGCGGCGGGCTAGGCCGACCGCGCGGCCGAGGTTGGGCGTTTCCATGAAACCGAAGCGCAGCCTGAGGCGGGCGAAGTGATCGTCGATCGGGGTATATTCGACGCGCTCCTCGCTGGTCGCCCTCGGCACGCGCAGAATCTCGATCGTCAGGATCACGTTCTTGTCGTGCAGCACATGGTTGTGCTTGAGGTTGTGCAGCAGCGCCTGCGGCACGGCGGTCGGGTCCGAGGTCAGGAAGAAGGCAGTGCCACCGACCCGCTTCATCCGCTCGGAATCCGCGACCGAATGGACGAAGCCGTCCATGTCGACCTTCAGTCGGCTTTCGCGCGCGCCGATCAGTTGGACGCCGCGCCACCAGGACCACATGATCAGCGCCAGGATCGCCGCCAGCGTGACCGGGACATAGCCGCCGTCGGGGATTTTCAGCAGGTTCGAGGCGAGGAACACGCTTTCCAGCACGAAGAGCGGGCCCACCAGCGATGCGACCATCCAGACCGGCCGTTTCCAGCCGCGCAGCGCCAGGATTGAGGTCAGGATCGTCGTCACGATCATCGTGCCCGTCACCGCGATGCCATAGGCCGAGGCCAGGGCCGAGGACGAGCGGAACGACAGCACCAGCCAGACGACGCCGAAGAACAACAGCCAGTTGAGCGCGGGGACGTAGATCTGGCCGCTCTGGCTTTCCGAGGTGTGGGTGATCGTCAGCCGCGGCAGGAAGCCCAGTTGGATCGCCGCGCGGGTCATCGAGTAGGCGCCGGTGATCACCGCCTGCGCGGCAATGACGGTGGCGACGGTGGCCAGGATCACCAGCATCGGCAGCGCCCAGCCCGGCACCAGCAGGAAGAACGGGTCATTGGCGGCGGCCGGGTTTGCCAGCACCAGCGCCCCCTGGCCAAGGTAGTTCAACAACAGCGAGGGGAACACCAGCGCCAGCCAGGCCAGCCGCACCGGCGCACGGCCAAAGTGGCCGAGGTCGGCATAAAGCGCCTCGGCGCCGGTCACCGACAGGAAGATCGCGCCCATCACCGCGAAGGCCAGCGGCCCTTCCGAGGTCAGGAACTGCACCGCGATCAGCGGGTTGAACGCCAGCAGGATCACGGGCGCCCGCGCCAGATGCGCGGCCCCCATCCCGGCAAGGACAAGGAACCAGACCACCATGATCGGCCCGAAGGCGATCGAGACCGCCGCGGTGCCATGCCGCTGCACAAGGAAAAGCGCGACCAGGATGCCCAGGGTGATCGGAATGACGTATTCCGTGAACGCCGGGCTGATCAGTTCCATCCCCTCGACCGCCGACAGCACCGAGATCGCGGGCGTGATGATCGCGTCGCCGAAGAAAAGCGCCGCGCCGGCAATGCCCAGCCCCAGCACCCAGAGCGAGCGATAGCCCAGCGCCAGCCGCACCAGCGTGTAAAGCGCCAGCACGCCGCCCTCGCCCCGGTTGTCGGCGCGCAACAGCACGATGACGTATTTCAGCGTGACGATGATCATCAGCGTCCAGATCAGGACCGAGATGATGCCGATCACTTCGCTCCGGGCGAGCCCGTCGCCCGAAACGGCGGCCAGCGATTCCCGCACCGCATAGATCGGGCTGGTACCGATGTCGCCGTAGACGACACCGACCGCGCCCATTGTCAGCGCGGCAAGGCCAGTCTTGTGCCCGTCCGGGCCGGGATGAGCGGCACCGGAGTCGACGCCGTCGAGATCGACGCCCGAAGGGACGTCCTGCAGTCTAGCAATCATGAGGATTTCCGCTCCGCGCGGCACGGATCAGTCGCCGTGGCGCATCTATTGTTGCAGCCGGCGGCCCTGCGGCGCACCCCATACGCTCCAAATGCACGCCCGGCACGGACGCCCCGCGGACACGGTCTTCACGACTCAGGCATCCTGGCGCGGGATCATACGCTTTGCCGTGGATGCTGCAAGCGCGAACGGATGCGACCTTTTGCGCGGTCCGGCAGGGCCTCAGGCGCGGATTTCGCCAAGGCCGAGGGGCAGGGTGTTCATCGCCTCGGCCCCGGTTTCGGTGATCAGCACCTGGTTCTCGATGATCATTCCGCCGAGGCCGGTCACATACCACGGACACTCGAACGCCATTACCATGCCGGGCTCCAGCGTCACCGGACTGTCGGCGGCGATGAAGGGCCAGTCTTCGCTGCCCAGCCCGGCCCCGAGGCTGTGGCCGACATGCCCCCGCGTGTAGCCGGGAAAGCCCGCGCCGCGGATCGCGGCGGTGGTGGCGCGGTGGATCTCGGCCAGCGCCGCGCCGGGGGACAGCAGCGCCGCGCCCGCCGCGAACCCGGCGGCAAGCGCGGCGTAAAGGCGCGCCTGCATCGCCGACGGCGCGCCCAGCACGAAGGTGCGCCCGCTGTCCGAGGTGTAGCCGCGCACGACGCAGCCGACATCGACCTTGATCAGGTCGCCCGCCACCGCCGCCCGGTTGCCGCCCCAGGGATCGGGGCCGACCGAGATGTAATCCCACGCCCCGGTCAGCGCGCGGTTGCCCCGGTTGGCCGCGATGGTCGCTTTCCAGGTGGCCGACAGGTCATCGCGCGTCACGCCGGGGGCGATGGCGTCGCGCACCGCGGCAAGGCCGGTCTCGGCTAGGGTCACCGCCTCGCGCAGCAAGCCGATCTCGGCCGGGGTCTTGACCATCTTCAGCCGGGCGATGGCCTCGGTGCCATCGCAGAGCCGCGCGCCGGGCAGGGCGGCCAGCAGCCCCGGCCAGTCGCGCGCCGAGATCGCCGCCAGTTCGACCCCGATCCGGCCCTGCGACAGCCCGCGGTCGGCCAGCGCGTCGGCCAGATGGCGCCAGCACAGCGCGGCATCGAAGGTGGTCGGCCGGGCGAAGCCTGCCGCGCGCCCCTCGGCGGCCCAGGCGGCGGCCACTGCCGCAGGCGGGGTCAGGGTCGGGTCGGGCGCGTCGAGGGTGGCGGTTTCCACCCAGATCGGCGTCACGCGCAGGTCGGCGATGGGGCTTTGCGCGCGGAAGGCGGCGGCGAACAGGTCGCTGGCCACCGCCATTTCGGGCAGGCTGGCGTCGCAGGGCACCAGCACCGCCACCGCCCCGGCCTGCCGCCACATCGTCGCCACCCCCGGCTCGGCGCCCGTCGCATAGCGAAAGCTTTCCGGCGACAGCAGGATCAGCGCGTCGAGCCCCTGCGCCGTCAGGATCCGTTCGGCGCGGGGCCGGTCGATGAAGGACATGATGCGCCAGGCTCCGCTTGGGTCGGTGCGCCACGGTAGCCCCGGCGCGCGGGCGGGTACAAGACGGTCAACCGAAAGCCAATTGCACTCGCAGCCCCGGCCCGGCATCCTCCAGCGTCAGGGTGGCATCGTGCAGATCGGCGATCACCGCGACCAGCGACAGGCCAAGCCCGCTGCCCGGCGTGGTGCGGCTGCGTTCCAGCCGGTAGAGGCGGCGCAGCACGTTGCCGCGTTCTTCGGCCGGGATGCCGGGGCCGGTGTCGGTGACCGCCAGCGTCGGGTGGCCATCCGCGTGGCCGACCGCGACGGTGATGGTGGTGCCGCCCGGCGTGTGATGCAGCGCGTTCTCGATCAGGTTGGCCAGTGCCTGCCCCAGCAGATCCCGGTCGCCCTGCACCACGACAGGGCCTGTCGCAGGCACCAGCCGGAGGCTCTGGCCGCTGTCCTCGGCGGCGGGTTCGTAGATTTCGACGAAGGTCCGCGCGATGTCGGACAGGTCCACCGGTTCGAATCGTGCCTTCGGGCTGCCGCCCTCGATCTGCGCGATCTGCAGCAGCGACTGGAAGGTCGTGGTGATGCGGCCCGCCTGGTCGCGCGCCTGCCCCGCCAGTGCCGCGCTGTCCGCGGCCAGACCCGGCCGGGTCGCCAACTGGTCCAGCAGCACCGCCAGCCGCTGGATCGGCGTCTTCAGGTCATGCGCGATGTCGGCCGAGACCTGTCGCAGCGCCTCGGTCGAGGCTTGCTGGCGCGCCGCCATCCGGTTGATGCCCTCGCCGATCGCCGACAGGTCATCGTTGCGCGGCATCGCGTCCAGCCGCGCGCTGAGGTCGCCCGAGGTCAGCCGGTCCAGCGTCGCCACGATCCGGTCGACGCGGGCCTGACTGCGCCGCGCGATGTAAAGCCCGCCGCCGATCGCCACCGCGAAGGTCGGCAGCAGGCTGAGCAGCAGCACATCGAGGAACATGCCGGCCAGCGCGACCACCGGCTGGCGGTTGTCGGCCACGATCAACTGACCGCCGAAGAAATTGCCCGCCAGCCCGAAGTAGGCGCGCGCGCCGCTTTTCGCGTCGGGGCCGAGGTCGAGGCGCAGGAACCCCTCGGGCCCGCGCGACAGCGCGACGTTGCCGAAGACCTGCCCATCGGCGGAAAGATAGGTCAGGATGCGCTGTGCCGGATCAGTGACGGCGCCCTGATTGGCGATCAGCGCCGCCAGCGCCGAGGCCGAGGGCGCCGCACCGAAGCCCGCCATCTGCTGTTCCAGATCGGCGCGCATCCCGGCGTAAAGGCTGTTGCGGATCACCAGATAGGTGCCGCCGAAGCTGGCCAGGCTGACCAGCGTGAACAGCAGCACAAGCAAGGCCGCCAGCCGCAGCGGCGTGGAGCGCAGGAAGGCGAGCGGGCGGGCCACGGGCCTACCCCTCGATCCGGTAGCCCGCGCCGCGCACGGTCTTGATCATCTCGTGCCCGAACGGCTTGTCGATCTTGGCGCGCAGCCGGCTGACGTGGGTTTCCACCACGTTGGTCTGCGGATCGAAGCGGATATCCCAGACCGACTCCAGCAGCATGGTGCGGGTCAGCACGCGGCCCTTGCGGCGCAAAAGCTGTTCCAGCAGCGCGAATTCGCGCGGCAGCAGGTCGATCTGCTGCCCGGCGCGCGTCACCCGGCGCGACAGCAGGTCCATGCGCAGGTCGCCCGCGGTCAGCACGGTCTCGGCTTCCTTCATCTGCGGGCGGCGGGCCAGCGCCGCGACGCGGGCCGACAGCTCGCCAAAGGCGAAGGGCTTCACCAGATAATCGTCGCCGCCCGCGTTCAGCCCTTCGATGCGGTCATCGACCCCGCCCAGCGCGGTGAGGAACAGTACCGGCGTGGTGTTGTGCGCCGCCCGCAGCGCCCGCACCAGCGACAGGCCGTCGAGCCCCGGCAGCATCCGGTCGACGATCATCACTTCGAACGCTTCGGTGGTGGCGCGCACCAGCCCGTCGCGCCCCTGTGTCAGCAGATCGACGGCGTGGCCTTCCTGCCGCAGACCCTCGGCGATGTAATCGGCCGTGGTCGGATCGTCTTCCAGCACCAGAATGCGCATCGTTTGCCCCGCAACGTCGACCGGCCCCAGACTGCGCTTCGGGCTTTGGCGCCACAACCCGGCGCACGCAGGCGTGACCGTGCCGTGACGCTTTCTTGCAGATTTGTAATCCACCCGAGAGCGTCGTGCGAGGCGCGCGCCGCATCTGTGCTGCATCCGGTCAGGCCAAGGCCCACCGTTGTCTCGCAGCAAAAGGACTTCTCAGATGCAACCCATGTTCCAGAAACCGGGCCGCGCCCGTCTCGCGGGTCTCGCCCTCGCCACGGCGCTTGCCTCGTCGAGCGCGATCGCCGTGATCCCCGGCGCCGCCGTCGCCGAGCCTGCGGGGGGCTATGCCGACCTCGTGCAGAAGGTCGCGCCCAGCGTCGTCTACATCGAGGTCACCGAAAGGGCGCCGCAAGCGGCCCAGACCCTGCAGGGCTTCCCGTTCCAGGAGTTCAGCCAGCAGTTCGGCATCCCGATGCCGCAGATGCCGCAGGGCAATGACCCGCAGCAGGGGCAGGAGGCGCCGATGGCGCATGGTGTCGGCTCCGGCTTCATCATCGACGCAAAGGGGCTGATCGTCACCAACAACCACGTCGTCGACGGCGCCACGGCGGTGAAGGTGACGTTGCAGGACGGCCGCAGCTTCGACGCCAAGGTGATCGGCACCGATCCGGTGACCGACGTCGCGCTGATCAAGGTGGACTCGGCGGACCCGCTGCCCGCGGTCAGCTTCGACTCGTCCAAGGATATCCGCGTGGGTGACGACGTGATGGCGGTCGGCAATCCCTTCGGGCTGGGCGGCACCGTGACGACCGGCATCATCAGCGCCAAGGCGCGCGATATCGGCAGCGGATCCTATGACAATTACCTGCAGACCGACGCGGCGATCAACAAGGGCAACTCGGGCGGGCCGCTCTTTGACGATGCGGGCAAGGTCGTGGGCATGACCACCGCGATCATGTCGCCCAGCGGCGGCTCGGTCGGGATCGGCTTCGCGGTGCCATCGGACGTGGTGCAGACGGTGGTGGCGCAACTGGCGCAGGGCGGCAAGGCCGAGCATGGCTGGCTTGGCGTGCAGATCCAGGCGGTGACGCCGGATATGGCCGCCGCCCTCGGGCTCGACAAGCCGGAGGGCGCGCTGGTCGCCGCGGTCAACCCCGACAGCCCGGCCGCGAAGGCGGGCCTGAAGCGCGGCGACATCATCACCGCGTTCGGCGGGACCGCGATCAAGCAACCGCATGACCTGCCGCGCGCCGTCGCCATGACCGCGCCCGACACCAGCGCGAAGATCAACCTGCTGCGCGCCGGCAAGACGATGGAGCTGGAGGTTTCGGTCGGCCTTCTGGCGCCGCAGAAGGCGTAACGCCGAGCTGAAGCGATCCCGGAGCGCGGCGGGTCGGCCGTGCTCCGGGCCTTCCGGCCGCAAGGGCGGGGGCAAGGCCGGGGCGGCAGCGCGCGGCCGGGTCAGGGTCCGTCAGGGCGGCGTCAGCGGTGTAACCCTATCGACATGACTGCACGATAATGTGGCGAAATGTTCACCCCGTGTCGTGCAAACGGGCTGCGCGACAAGTCGCCGCCCGATCGGTCTGACGTTGGAGAGTGCGTTGAAGTCCGCCCCGTTCCGTTCTAGCAGCGCGCCAGCCAAGGGCCCTGCATCGGCCGCGGTCGGGATGGATCGCCTGTCCATCGCCGGGCGATGCTGCCCCGCCGAATGATCCGCCCCCACCTGCGAGAGACCCTGATGAAGCGCGCCGCCCTGCTTGTTCTTTCGCTGTTGCTCGTGGTCGGGGCGGGAACCGCGATGACCTACCGGTTCGTGGTGCCGGGCGATCGCGATCTGATGCCGCTCGACCGCGTCGCGATGCCCAAGGGCGTTTCCAGAGGCGTGGTGTTCCTGATGTCGGACGCCGCGGGCTGGGGCGCGCAGGATGACCAGGTGTCGCGGCAGTTGCAGGCGGATGGCATCGTCGTCGTCGGCATCGACACGCCGCGCTATCTGGCCACCATCGCCGGGGTTTCCGACAGTTGCACCTACCTCGTCGCCGATATCGAGCGGCTGAGCCAGCAGTATCAGCGCCAGACCGGTGCGGTCGACTATGTCGCCCCGGTGGTCGCGGGCACCGGCCTTGGCGGCGGCCTTGCGCTCGACATCGTGGATCAGACCCCGGCGGCGACGGTTGGCGGCACTGCGGTGGTGGACCCGATGTCCGCGGTGCCGCTGGGGGTCGAGTTGTGCACGCCCGCGGGCTATCTGACGACGGCGCAGGGGGAAATCTACGCGCTGCATCCGGGGCCGCAGGTCGATCCGGTCTCGATCCTGCTCAGCCCTGCGGCCACCGGCGACATCCGGGCGCGGGCTGCGGCGTTCAAGGCGGGGTCACCCGACGTTACGCTGGCCGAGACCGCGCGGCCGACCCCGGTGGCGGTGGTGGCGCTGATCGAGGCGCGGGTGGCTGCGGCCAAAGGGGTCGGCGACGCGCTGCCGGTCACCGTGCTGAACACGGTGCCAAGGCACGACGCGATGGCGATCATCCTGTCGGGCGATGGTGGCTGGCGTGACATCGACGCCTCGATCGGCAAGGCCTTGCAGGCGGACGGGGTGCCGGTGGTCGGGTTCGACTCGCTGCGGTATTTCTGGTCGAAGCGCGACCCGCAGCGCACCGCGCGGGACATCGCGACCCTGATCCGCCAATACCGGGCCGCCTGGGGCGTTCGCGATGTGATCCTGGTCGGCTATTCCTTCGGGGCCGATGTCCTGCCCGCGACCTACCTCGCGCTGCCGCAGGCGGAACAGCGCCACGTCCGCCTTGTCGGTCTGCTTGGCTTTTCGACGGCGGCGGATTGGCAGATCACGGTGTCGGGCTGGTTCGGTTCGCATGGCGATCAGGCGACGCCGACGCTGCCCGTCGCCGCCACCCTGCCGATGGCCAAGGTGCTGTGCGTGTATGGCGTTGAAGCGGACAACGCGGCCTGTCCGGCGCTCGGTCCGGCGGGCGCGGAGCTGCTGATGACAGAAGGCGGGCATCACTTCGGCGGCAACTACGGACGGGTGGAACAGGCGATCCTTGCGGCCTACGCCCGGCGATCGGGCGGGGGCGACACTGCCCCGCCGGGCGAGGTCGCCGGCCTGACCCGCGCCGGGATCGGCCTCACCCTCGTCGCCGCCTCGGCGACCCTGCCCCTGGTCGGACCCCGGCGCGCACCAACGCTGCCCTGAGGCGACGCGGCGTCCCGGTCGGCGCGATGCCGCGCCTCATCGCACCCGTCCTGGAGCCCGAGTTGCACCGCGACAATCGAGTTTTGCCCCACTGTTGCAAGGGGTTATAACGATTTCAAGGGGATAGGTGGTGCTGCAAGAGAGGATTGAACTCTCGACCTCACCCTTACCAAGGGTGTGCTCTACCACTGAGCTACTGCAGCATCCGTTGTGGGCGGCTGATTAGACGGAAAGCCGGTGGGACGCAAGCGCAATATGGACCACCCGCGCCGGGTGGGTTACAGAGGGCGGATGGACAGGACGCCCCCGAAACCGGCCGCTGCGCCGCGCGCGGAGACCAGCCGGGACGCGCGGCTGAAAGCGGCGTTGAAGGCGAACATCGCGCGGCGCAAGGCGCAGGCGCGGGCGCGGCAGGACGCGCCGGGGGACGACACCGTGACCGAAAAAGAACAAGAGTAGGGCAGGCCGATGGATTCGATACTGGTGCGCGGTGGCGCAGAACTGAACGGGGTGATCCCGATCGCGGGGGCGAAGAACGCCTGTCTGGCGCTGATGCCCGCGACGATCCTGAGCGACGAGCCGCTGACCCTGACCAACGCGCCGCGGCTGAGCGATATCAAGACGATGACGCAACTGCTGCAATCCCTCGGCGCCGAGGTGACGAGCCTGCAGGATGGCAAGGTGCTGGCGATGTCGTCGCACACCCTCAGCAACCTGACCGCCGACTATGACATCGTGCGCAAGATGCGGGCCTCGTTCCTGGTGCTGGGGCCGATGCTGGCGCGGGCGGGGCGGGCGGTGGTGTCATTGCCGGGGGGCTGCGCCATCGGGGCGCGGCCGGTCGACCTGCACCTGAAGGCGATGGAGGCGCTGGGCGCGACGCTGGACCTGCGCGACGGCTATGTCTACGCCGAGGCGAAGGGCGGGCTGAAGGGCGCGGTGGTGGACTTTCCGCTGGTGTCGGTGGGGGCGACCGAAAACGCGCTGATGGCGGCGACGCTGGCGAAGGGCACGACCGAACTGCGCAACGCCGCGCGCGAGCCCGAGATCGTCGATCTGGCCCGCTGCCTGCGCAAGATGGGCGCGCGGATCGAGGGCGAGGGCACCTCGACGATCACCATCGAGGGGGTGGACCGGCTGCATGGCGCCACCCATCCGGTGGTGACGGACCGCATCGAACTGGGCACCTACATGCTGGCCCCGGCGATCTGCGGCGGCGAGGTGGAGTTTCTCGGTGGCCGGATCGACCTTGTCGGCGCCTTCTGCGAGAAACTGGACGCGGCGGGCATCTCGGTGACGGAAACCGAGCGCGGCCTGAAGGTGACGCGCCGGAACGGCCGCGTCAGCGCCGTCGACGTGGTGACCGCGCCGTTCCCCGGCTTCCCCACCGACCTGCAGGCGCAGATGATGGCGCTGCTGTGCACCGGCGACGGGGTGAGCATGCTGGAGGAGCGGATTTTCGAGAACCGCTTCATGCATGCGCCCGAACTGATCCGGATGGGCGCGCGGATCGAGGTGCATGGCGGGCAGGCCACGGTGACCGGCGTCGAGCGGTTGCGCGGCGCCCGCGTGATGGCGACCGACCTGCGCGCCTCGGTCTCGCTGATCCTCGCGGCGCTGGCGGCCGAAGGCGAGACGGTGGTGAGCCGGGTCTACCACCTTGACCGCGGCTATGAGCGGGTGGAGGAAAAGCTGAGCGCCTGCGGGGCCTCGATCGAACGGGTGAGCAGATGACCGGCGACGCGCGCTTCGAGGATGGGCAGGAGGCGCCGCTTTACCTTGCGGCGCTGGAGCCGGACGACCTGACCGTGATCGCATCGCTGGTGCAGGATGCGGTGTTCCCGGTGACCGAGATGACCTGGCAGCCGAAACTGAGGCGGTTCGCACTGCTGGTGAACCGGTTCCGCTGGGAGGATCGCGAGGCCGCCGACCGGGCGGGGCGGGCCTATGAACGGGTGCGTGCAGTGCTGGTGGTGGGCGAGGTGACCCGCGTCACCTCGCAGGGGATCGACCGGCAGGACCGGGACATGGTGCTGTCGCTGCTTGATCTGACGTTCGAGCCGGGCGCCGATGGCACCGGGCGGGTGCTGCTGACGCTGGCGGGCGACGGCGCGGTGGCGCTGGAGGTCGAGGCGCTGGACGTGACGCTGAAAGACGTGACGCGCCCCTATGCGGCGCCGTCGCACAAGGCGCCGGGGCACCCGGAGTGAGGACCGGGGGCTCTTCCGCCGCCCGTTGACGCGCTGCGCGCGTCGCCATGGCGTTGGGCCGCGCGGCTGCGCCGCCAGAGGGGGGCTCTGCCCCCCGCCTTCGGCGCCCCCCGGGATATTTGCGCCAATGTGAATGGGGCGGGCGCGCGGTTGCGACGGCGGGGCGGGCGCGGTATGGAAACCCGTGTCAGGAGTGCCGCCGATGCCCGTTTTCCTTTCCAGTGCCGCGCCCGGTTTCGAGGCCGCCTTCCGCGCCCTGCTGGCGATGAAGCGCGAGGATGCGCCGGATGTGGATGCGGCGGTGGCGGGCATCATCGCCGACGTGCGCGCGCGCGGCGATGCGGCGGTGATCGAACTGACCGAGCGGTTCGACCGGCTGCGGCTGACGCCGGAAACGCTGGCCTTCACGGCCGAGGAGATCGCGGCGGAATGCGCCAAGGTCTCGGTGGAGGATCGGGCGGCGCTGGAACTCGCGGCCGAGCGGATCCGGGCCTACCATGTCCGGCAGAAGCCGCAGGATCAGCGTTGGACCGACCCGGAAGGGGCGAGCCTCGGTTGGCGCTGGACGCCGGTTTCGGCGGCCGGGCTTTATGTGCCGGGGGGGCTGGCAAGCTATCCGTCCTCGGTGCTGATGAACGCGATCCCGGCCCGGGTGGCGGGGGTGGAGCGGCTGGTGATCTGCGCGCCGACCCCGGACGGGGTGGCCAATCCGCTGGTGCTGCTGGCGGCGAGGATCGCGGGGGTGGAAACCATCTACCGCATCGGCGGCGCGCAGGCGATCGCCGCGCTGGCCTACGGCACCGAAACCATCGCGCCGGTCGACAAGATCACCGGGCCGGGCAACGCCTATGTCGCGGCGGCCAAGCGGCGGGTGTTCGGGCGGGTGGGCATCGACATGATCGCCGGGCCGTCGGAGATTCTGGTGATCGCCGACCGCGACAACGACCCGGACTGGATCGCGCTCGATCTGCTGAGCCAGGCCGAGCATGACGAAAGCGCGCAGTCGATCCTGATCACGGATGACGCGGGCTTCGGGCAGGCGGTGGCGGCGGCGGTCGGAAAGCGGCTGGAAACGCTGGCGCGGCGGGCCATCGCGGGGGCAAGCTGGCGCGACTACGGCGCGGTGATCGTGGTGCGCGATCTGGCCGAGGCGGCGGAATTGTCGAACCGGGTCGCGCCGGAGCATCTGGAACTGTGCGTGGCCGACCCTGAGGCGCTCGCCGAACGGATCACCCATGCCGGGGCGATCTTCCTTGGCGCCTGGACGCCCGAGGCGATCGGCGATTACGTCGGCGGGCCGAACCATGTGCTGCCGACCGCCCGCTCGGCGCGGTTTTCAAGCGGGCTCAGCGTGATGGATTTCCTCAAACGCACGACCCTGGCGAAGATGACCCCCGCCGCGCTGGCCGCCATCGGACCGGCGGCGGAGCGGCTGGCGATCAGCGAAAGCCTTGAGGCGCACGGGCTGAGCGTGCGGGCGCGGCTGGACCGGCTGAACCGGGAGGGTGGTCAATGACCAACCGCATCTGCGCCATCGCCATTGACGATACCGGCCTCGCCGCGCCGACACCGCAGATCGAGCAGGAGCGCAAGGTCGCGATCTTCGATCTGCTGGAGGACAACTCCTTCACGCTGCCCGCGCGCGAGGATCGGGCGATCTCCTCAGGGCCCTATCGGCTGAGCCTGGCGATCCGCGAGGGGCGGCTGGTGTTCGACATCGAAACCGAGGCGCTGGAGCGGGTGGGGGCGTTCCATCTGTCGCTGGGGCCGTTCCGGCAGGTGGTGAAGGACTATTTCCAGATCTGCGAGAGCTATTTCGAGGCGGTGAAGCGGCTGCCCCCGAGCCAGATCGAGGCGATCGACATGGCGCGGCGCGGCATCCACAACGAGGGCGCGCGGGTCTTGCAGGAACGGCTGGAGGGCAAGGCGGTGGTCGATATCGACACCGCGCGGCGGCTTTTTACCCTGATCTGCGTTCTGCACTGGGGTTGAGGCACCTTGGGCAAGCTTCCCTCCTCGGTGCTCTTTTGCTGCGACCACAACGCGGTGCGCTCGCCGATGGCGGAAGGGCTGATGAAGAAGTTCTACGGTCACGCCACCTATGTGCAGTCGGCGGGTGTCAAGAACGACATGGAGATCGACGGGTTTGCCGTCGCTGTCTGCCAGGAGATCGGGGTGGAACTCTCGCGCCACCGCGCCCGCAGCTTTGACGAGATGAAGCAGTGGGGCGACGACCTGTCGGGCTTCGATCTGATCGTCGCGCTGTCGCCCGCCAGCCAGCGGATGGCGCTGGAGTTCACGCGCTACTACCACCTCGAGGTGGAATACTGGCCGATCCTCGACCCGACAGGGCTGGGCGAGACCCGCGACGCGAAGCTCGCCGCCTACCGCCAGTCGCGCGACCAGATCCACGACCGGATGCTGGCCCGGTTCGGCGCGCCGGGCGGCTGACGCGGCCCGAGCGCCCCGCACCGTGCCGTTTTGGCCTTGAATTCCGGGGAAAACCGGCGCATCTACTGGCCCGCCCGCGACGTCTGCGGGTGATCCAAGACGGAGTGACCATGGCCAAGGAAGACACGCTCGAATTTCCCGGTGTCGTCAAGGAACTGCTGCCGAACGCGACATTCAGGGTCGAGCTGGACAACGGCCATGAACTGATCGCGACGATGGCAGGCAAGATGCGCAAGAACCGCATCCGGGTTCTGGCGGGCGACAAGGTGCAGGTGGAAATGACGCCCTACGACCTGTCGAAGGGGCGCATCAACTACCGCTTCAAGTGAGACTGATCCTCGGCTCCGCCTCCCCGCGCCGGAGGGAACTTCTGGCGCAGATCGGGCTGACCCCCGATGCGATCATCGCCCCCGACATCGACGAAGACCCCGTGAGGGGCGAGTTGCCGCGGCCCTACTGCGCCCGCATGGCGCGCGAGAAGGCGGCGGCGATCCCGGCCGGGCCCGATGAGATCGTGCTGTGCGCCGATACCACGGTGGCACTGGGCCGCCGCATCCTCGGCAAGCCGCGTGACGCGGGCGAGGCGGCGGCGTTTCTGGTGGCACTCGGCGGGCGGCGGCATCAGGTGATCACGGCGGTGGCGGTGAAACGCGGCGACCGGCTGTGGCAGCGCGAGGTGGTGACGGCGGTGAAGATGAAACGTCTGTCGGACGACGAGTTGAACGGCTACCTCGCCTCGGGCGAATGGCAGGGCAAGGCCGGGGCCTATGGCATCCAGGGCCGGGCCGGGGCCTTCATCCCATGGATTTCCGGCTCGTTCACCGGGGTCGTCGGCCTGCCCGTCGCGGAAACCGCCGCGCTGCTGGTGGCGGCGGGCTATCTCGTGCAGGGGGGGGCGGCATGAAGGGCCGGGTGGTTGCAATTGACCGGATCGCCGGGCGCGGTGCCGCCGCGCTGATCGTCGACGGGCGGCTGGAAGACCTGCTGATCGATCCGCCCGAGGGCATGGCACCCGCGCCGGGCGCGATCCTCCGCGCCATCGTGGACCGGCCGGTGAAAGGGCAGGGTGGCGTCTTCGTCAAGCTGCCCGGCGTGATGGGCTTTCTGCGTCAGGCGCAGGGTCTGGCCCCCGGCCAGCGCGTGCTGGTGCAGGTGACGGGCCCGGCCGAGCCGGGCAAGGCGCTACCGGTGACGCTGCGGCTTTTGTTCCGCAGCCGCTATGCCATCGTCACCCCCGGCGCGCCGGGGCTGAATATCTCGCGCAGCATCCGCGATGAAGAAACGCGCGCCTGGCTGGGCGATGTCGCGGCCGAATCGATGACCGCCTCGGCGCCCGACCTCGGGCTGATCGTGCGCTCGGCCGCCGCAGCCGCCGAGCCGGACGCGGTGACCGACGACATCGTGGCCGTGCGGGCGCTGGCCGAGGCGGTGCTGGCCGATCTGGACGGCGCGCCGGAATTGCTGGTCGATGCCCCCGACGCCGCCGAATCCGCCTGGCGCGACTGGGCCGACCCAGCCCCCGACGAGGTGCTGGAGGGCGACAACGCCTTCCGCGACCTTGGCGTCGAGGAGATGATCGACGCGCTCTTGTCGCCCGTGGTGGCGCTGCCCGGTGGCGGCACGCTGGTGATCGAGCCGACGCGCGCGCTGATCGCGGTGGACGTGAACACCGGCGCCGATACCTCGCCCGCCGCCAGCCTGAAGGCCAACATCGCCGCCGCGCGCGAACTGCCGCGCCAGTTGCGGCTGCGCGGACTGGGCGGGCAGGTGGTGATCGACTTCGCGCCGATGCCCAAGAAGGACCGTGTCGCCCTCGATCAGGTGCTGAAGGCCGCCTTCCGCCACGAGGGTGCCGAGTCGAGCCTGGCGGGCTGGACCCCGCTGGGGAACTACGAGTTGCAGCGCAAGCGCGACCGGCTGCCGTTGCGTGAGGCGCTGGCATGACCTGCCCGATCTGTCGCAAACCGGCCGACCCGAAGTACCGCCCGTTCTGCTCGCGCCGCTGCGCCGACATCGACCTTGGCCGCTGGCTGAAGGGCGATTACGTCATCCCCGGCGCGGCGCTGGAGGAACGCGACGACGCCCCCGAGGGCGGCCCCGACGACAGCCCCGGCCGCCCGCACTGACCCCCTTGCCGGGCCTGGGATTTTTTGCCAAATCCCTCTGGACAGTGCCGGGAGGCTCTTCTAATACACCGCAACCCGGATCGCCGCCGCGATCCACCCGTGCCCGGGTAGCTCAGGGGTAGAGCAGTGGATTGAAAATCCTCGTGTCGGTGGTTCAATTCCGCCCCCGGGCACCATTTATTCAGTAAGAGACTAGTGTTCTCCACCTGACGGATGGTTCCCGTTGTCGTTCTGGTGTGCTATTCTCGCGGCATGAGACGCGATGGAATCTGCCTATACCTTGGCCCCGTTGAGCGTGAGCAGCTTCAAGCCCTGCTCACCGACCGAAATACGCCGCGCA
>NZ_CBAICG010000048.1:0-26177 GCF_964715405.1 Solirhodobacter sp.
GCCAGAAATAGTTCACGCCGTGTCTGCTTCTTCTTCATCGCGTCGCGAAGACCGGGAAAGGCGGGCTGTTTCGACATCGGCAGGGCTCCCTGGAGGCTTGCCCAAGTCTACCAGATCACGCCGAAAGCGGGAGGTTTTTCAGACGTTCCCGTCGTAGTCGAGCTTGATCGAAGTTTGCTCTGAAAACCGATCAATCAGTTCTGTTTGCATTTCATTCGCCCCCCTCTTCACGCCGGTTCGCCGCCCAGCACCGCCCAGAAGTCGTCCTTCACGTTGCGGTGCGGGAACGGCACCTCCGGCACCGGCTTGCCGAGGAAGGCGCAGAGCGGGCCCCAGCCGTCGGCCACGTCGAACACCAGCAGGCGTTCCGGCGGGATCGCGGCGCGCACCTCGGCCTCGCGCCGCACCATCGCGGCGACGGCGGCGTCGTGGTCCAGCGGGTCGCCGCCGAAGGTCGCGTCGGGGATCGCGGCGGTCATCGTGCCGAACATCTCGCGGATATGCGGCGGCAGCGGCATGTCGCGCCACACCCGGAACAGCTTGCCGATGGTGGAGGAATAGCTCTTCCACCAGCTTTCGGGCGGGCGCGTGCTGTGGATCACCTTCGCGTCGGGAAACACCGCCGCCGCCTCGCGCCAGACATGGGCACCGGGCCAGTCGACCTGCGCGCGATACCCCTCGTAGGCCTGTGCCAGCGCGCCCATGTCGCCGTCGTGCACGATCCGCCCCCACAGTGCCACCTGCGGCGGGTTGGCGAAGACCTCTTCCATGTGGTGACAGGGGCCGTAGCCCAGTATTTCCAGTGCCTCTTTCAACGACCGCGTTCCGGTCCGGCCGAAGCCGGACCCGACAATTTCAAGCGCCATGTGGTCCCCCGCCCATTGCCGGGCACCCGACGCGGGCCCCGAAAGATGCGGCAAGAATGTAGAATTGCCCCGAGTCGAGCAAGCGCGGCGTCAGGCTTCGCCGGGGCGTTCCACGTTGTCGCGGAAGGCGATGGCGAAGGCGGCCTTCTTGGCGTCATCGGCCTCGGTCTGCTGCACGGCGCGCCAGTCCTCATACGGCATCCCGTAGAAGATCTCGCGCGCCTCGTCCTTGGTCATGGCCAATCCGCGGGCGGTTGCCGCCTCCTGATACCAGCGCGCCAGACAGTTGCGGCAGAACCCCGCCAAGTTCATCAGGTCGATGTTCTGCACCTCGGGGCGCTTGACCATCAGGTGATCGCGCAGGGCGCGGAAGGCGGCGGCCTCAAGCTCGGTTCGGGTGGCGTCGTCCATCATCTCTCTCCCACGGATCAGGCGATCAGGCCGCAGGCCCGCGCGCCGTCAAGGATCGAACCGGCCAAGTGATGCGCCGCGCCGGGCCCGGCGGGCAGCATGTCGGGAACGTGCACCACCGTCATGCCCGCCGCAAGGGCTGCGGCGACGCCGGGTGCGCTGTCCTCGAAGGCGACGCAGTCGGCCGGGGCCACGCCCAGCCGCGCGGCTGCCATCAGGTAGACGTCGGCGGCGGGTTTCGGCCGCTCCACCGCGTCGAAGCCCACCACATGCGCGTTGGCGAAATGATGCGCGAGACCGGCTTGGGTCAGCTTGCGCTGCGCCGCCCGGGTGGCGCTGTTGGTCGCCACCGCGCGCGGCAGACCCCGCAGCGCCAGCGTGTCGAGCAGCGCCGCCACCCCCGGCATCAGCGCGATCCCCTCGGCCATCGCCGCCCGCGCCGCCGCGTTCCATTCGGCGGTAAAGCCGTCCAGATCGGCCTCGGGGCCAAGATGCGCGGCCAGGCGGCGGTTGCTTTCAAGGGCGTCGATGCCGACCAGCGACAGCAGGAACGCGCGCGGCACCGGGTGGCCGCGGGCGGACAGGATCGCCAGCGCGGTGTCGACGATCGGCCGCTCGGTATCGAGCAGGGTTCCGTCAAGGTCGAAGATGGCGGCGGCAAAGCGGCTCATGGCGCCTCCACATCGGCCAGCGCGGCGGTCAGGATCGGGGCCAGCCGGTCGGCCCAGGCCTGCTGTTCCGCCGCCGTGCCGATCAGGTCGTTGCGCAGCTCGATCAGCGTGTTGTGGCGGCCTGGCTGCAGCGCGTGCCGGTCGATCGAATCGCCCTGCAAATGGCCCAGGTAGGGCTCGTTGTCGCCCACGCAGAGATCGCCCGCGGCCTCCAGCCGGGCGATCAGCGCGCGCGACAGCCGCCCGTCGAGATGCGAGTGCAGCACGCCAACCTGCCAGGGCCGCGGCGCGCGCCCCTTCAGGCAGGGCGTGAAGCTGTGGATCGCCAGGATCACCGTATCGGGCCGCCGCGCCGCGATCCGGGCCTGCGCCGCATGGTAGGGGCGGTAAAGCCGGGCCAGCCGCTGTTCCAGATCGGCGGCACCGGCGTGGCGGTTGGCGGGAATGATGGTGCCGTCGTAAAGCCGCATCAGCAGCGTCGGGTCATCCTCGCCCCGGTTCGGGTCGATCACCAGACGGCTGAAATCCGACAGGATCGCGGGCGCCTCCAGCCGGTCGGCCAGCGCGCGGGTCAGCCCGGCGGCGCCCACGTCATAGGCGATGTGGCGCGCCATGTCTTCGGCCGCGATGCCCAGATCGCCGCCCGCCACCCAGTCCGGCACCCGGTTGGTGGCATGGTCGCAGGTCACCAGCCAGCGGGCAGGGCGGTCTGCACCGATGATTTCATAGGCAGTTTCGGGCATGGGCAGTTCACCTGTTCGTCACGCCCCCGGTTTAGAGCGAACCTTCCGAAAGCGCCAGTTGCCCCCCCGGCTGAATTCCGCCATAGAGAACGCGGCCCACCGCAGCACATGACCCTGACACAAGGACAAAGGCAGATGAGACGCCTTCGCAATGTGAAGATCGTGGCCACTCTGGGCCCATCCTCCAATGACTACGAGACCATCCGCGCGCTGTTCGAGGCGGGCGCCGACGTGTTCCGCCTGAACATGAGCCACGGCACCCATGCCGACATCGCCGCGCGCCATGTCATCATCCGGCGTGTCGAGGCCGACACCGGCCGCCCGATCGCCATCCTTGCGGACCTCCAGGGGCCCAAGCTCCGCGTCGGCACCTTCACCGGCCCGCAGGAGTTGGTGCAGGGGCAGGCGTTCCGCTTCGACCTCGACCCCGCCGATGGCGACGCCACCCGCGTCTGCCTGCCGCACCGGGAAATCTTTGCCGCGCTGGAGCCGGGGTCGAGCCTGCTGGTCAACGACGGCAAGATCCGCCTGAAGGTCGAGGCCTGCGGCCCCGAATTCGCCAATTGCACCGTGGTGGTCGGCGGCACGATCTCCAACCGCAAGGGCGTGAACGTGCCCGACGTGGTGCTGCCGCTGGCGGCCCTGTCCGACAAGGACCGCGCCGACCTCGAATTCGCCTGCGAACTCGGGGTGGACTGGCTCGCGCTGTCCTTCGTGCAGCGCCCCGAGGACGTCACCGAGGCGCGCGATCTGGCCCGCGGCCGCGCCAGCATCCTGTCGAAGATCGAGAAGCCCGCCGCGGTGAAGGCCTTCGCCGAGATCCTTGCGGTCTCTGACGGCATCATGGTGGCACGCGGCGATCTGGGCGTGGAATTGCCGGTGCAGGACGTGCCGCCGATCCAGAAGCGTCTGGTGCGCATCTGCCGCGCCGCCGCCAAGCCGGTGATCGTCGCCACCCAGATGCTGGAGTCGATGATCGAAAGCCCGGTGCCGACCCGCGCCGAGGTGTCCGACGTCGCCACCGCCATCTACGAGGGTGCCGATGCGGTGATGCTGTCGGCCGAGTCCGCCGCGGGCAAATACCCGATGGAGGCGGTTCGCACGATGAACAACGTCGCCATCTCGGTGGAACGCGACGCGACCTACCGCGAGGTCATCGAAAGTTCGCGCCGCGCCAACCGCCAGACCGTGGCCGACTCGATCGTGGCCGCCGCGCGCGAGGTCGCCGAGACGATGAACATCAAGGCGATCTGCTGCTTCAGCCAGTCGGGCACCACCGTCTCGCTGGTCGCCCGCGAACGCCCGCGCGCGCCGATCATCGCACTGACGCCGCTGGTGCATACCGCGCGCAGGCTCTGCCTGACCTGGGGCACCCACTGCGTCATCACGGATGAACAGTACCGCTTCAAGGGCGCGGTGATCTCGGCGGTGCGCGCGGTGCTGAAATACGGCTTCGCGGTCGAGACCGATCAGGTCGTGGTCGTCGCCGGTGTGCCCTTCAACGTGCCGGGCACCACCAACATCCTGCGCGTGGCGCCTTGCGAGGAACGGTTGATTTATCGCTCGGAACCTGAATAATCCGCGTCATCTGCGCTCCGGAAGGAGGCCCGCGATGACTGCCGACATGATGTTCGTCACGGGACTTCTCATCGCCGGCTTTGCGACGCTGAACTTCCTGAGTGCCCGCGCCGAAGGCCACCCCTCGCGGGTGGCCTTTGTGCTGGCGGCGGTCGCCCTCGCCCTGATCGCCGCCGCCGAACTGCGCAGCCCGCAGGGCTACACGGTGGCGGGCATTCCGATGGCCTTCGTCCGCGTCGTTGGCGATTTCACCAACTGAGCCCGCATCATCCCGAAGGCGAACGTTTTCGCCTTGTCAGCCGCCCCCGCCCCCCTTATACGGCAGCCTTCCTGAAACCGCGCGTCCGGCCGATGTGGCATGCCGAGTCGCGCGTAAACCACTCGAACGAGGAGATGGAAATGCCCAAGATGAAGACCAAATCGGCTGCCAAGAAGCGGTTCTCGATGACCGCTTCCGGCAAGGTGAAGGCGGGCCCGGCGGGCAAGCGTCACGGCATGATCAAGCGCACCACGAAATTCATTCGCGACGCTCGCGGCACCATGATTCTTTGTGAATCGGATGCCAAGATCGTCAAGAAATACATGCCCTACGACCGCTGAGGAGCCAGAACCATGTCCCGCGTCAAATCCGGCACCGTCACGCATGCCGCCCACAAGAAAGTCCTCGACGCCGCGAAGGGCTACTACGGCAACCGCAGCCGCAACTTCCGTACCGCCACCCAGGCGGTCGACAAGGCGAACCAGTACGCCACCCGCGACCGCAAGACCCGCAAGCGCAACTTCCGCGCGCTGTGGATCCAGCGCATCAATGCGGGCTGCCGCGCGATCGACGCCACGCTGACCTACTCGCGTTTCATCAACGCGCTGACGGTTTCGGGCATCGAGGTGGACCGCAAGGTTCTCGCCGATCTCGCCGTGAACGAGCCCGAGGCGTTTGCCGCCGTCGTGGCGCAGGCGCGGGCCGCGCTCGCCGCCTGATCGGTTCCCGCTGAACGACCAAAAGACCCCGCGTCCCGGCGCGGGGTTTTGCTTTTCGGCCAGCGCATCTTGGCGAAGGTTCTCCCCGCCGAAGGCATCCGCCATCGGCCGAAGGATGCCTGGACCAGGATGAATGGCCAGTCAGGTTTCCGGGTGGCCCTCGCCCTGGTCCTGCCCAAGCTTCGGCGCGGGCCGGTCCAGCGCCAGTTCGGCCCCCGAGAAGGTGAAGGGCGAGCGCACGCCCGGCACGCCGTCGGGGTCGATCCGCATCCCGCGCGCCACCACCTGCGGGTCGGCGAAGACCTCGGCCAGATCATTGATCGGGCCGGCGGGCACACCCGCAGCCTCGCAGGCGGCCAGCAGGTCGGCCTTGGCAAAGCGCGTTGTCGCCGCGGTCAGCCGCCGCGTCATCTCGGCCCGGTTGGCGATCCGGTCGGCGTTGGTGGCGAAGTCCGGCGCCTCGGCCATCTCTGCCAGTCCCAGCAGGCCGCACAGCCGCCGATACTGGCCGTCATTGCCGGTGGCGATGATGATCCAGCCATCGGCGCAGTCGAACACCGCATAGGGCGCGAGGTTGGGATGGGCGTTGCCCATCTTCACCGGCGCCGTGCCGGTGGCGAGGTAGTTCATCGCCTGATTGGCCATGATCGACACCGCCACATCCATCAGTGCCATGTCGATGTGCTGGCCCTTGCCGGTCACCCCGCGCTGGTGCAGCGCGGCAAGGATCGCGGCGGCCGCATAGACGCCGGTGAAGATGTCGGTGACGGCGACCCCCACCTTCTGCGGCTGGCCCTCGGGCGCGCCGGTCACGCTCATCAGCCCGGCCATGCCCTGGATGATGAAGTCGTACCCCGCCCGCGCGGCATAGGGTCCGGTCTGGCCGAAGCCGGTGATCGAGCAGTAGACCAGCCGCGGGTTGAGCGCGGACAGGCCGACGTAATCCAGCCCGTACTTGGCCAGCCCGCCGACCTTGAAGTTCTCGATCACCACGTCGGCGTCGGCCACCAGCCGTTTCACCAGCGCCTGCCCCTCGGGCGTGGTGAAATCCGCCGTCACCGATCGCTTGCCGCGGTTGGTGGCGTGGAAATAGGCAGCCGAGCGGTCGCCGTCACGCTCGATGAACGGCGGGCCCCAGCGGCGGGTGTCGTCGCCCTCGGGCGCCTCGACCTTGATGACCTCGGCGCCCAGATCGGCCAGCGTCTGACCGGCCCAGGGGCCGGCCAGGATGCGCGCCAGTTCGACGACCTTCACCCCATGCAGCGGTGCGGCCATGCTCAGGGGTTCTTCGCCAGTTCCGCGTCGAGCAGTTTGGAGAACTCGTCGTAGCCCATGTTCTTGTAGGTCGTGCCGTCCACCACGAACGAGGGAGTGCCCTCGATCTTGTCGGCGTCGGTGGTCTTCTGGTACTTCTCGACCAGCGCCTGCGCCATCGCGCCGTCGTTCATGCACTGGTCCAGTTGCGCGTCGGTCATGCCCGCCGTCTTGCCGATCTGGCGCAGCGCAGCCACCACCACGTTCGGATCCTGCGAGGCCGCCCATTTCTGCTGGGTGTCATAGAGGATGTCGACAATGCCGAAATAGCGCAGCGGCCCGCCGCAATGCGCCATCATCCCGGCCCAGAGCCCGTATTTGTCGAAGTAGACCTCGCGCACGGTGAACTTGATCTTGTTGGTGTCGACGTAGTTCTTCTTGATGTCCTTCCACACGGTCGCGTGGAATTCCTCGCAGTGCGGGCAGGTGAACGAGAGGTATTCCGTCACCTGCACCTTGGCATCGGGGTTGCCGATCGACATGTCGGGCACGTCGGGCAACTTCGTCGCGTCTGCGGGTGCCGTGGTATCGGCCAGCGCGGGCGTCGCCATCAACGCCAGCGCCGAGGCGCCGAGCGTGGTCTGCCCCGGCTTTGCGGACGCCCACCAGACGCCGCCCGCGACCAGCGCGGCCCCCAGCGTGACGAGGGCAAGTTTCTTCAGCATGTGTTCAGCCTTTCCGTTTTCCGGACCGTGTTAAGACGTTTTGCCCCAAGGCTTCAAGCGCCGCGCGCAGGCCGGGGTCGTGGACCGGCCGCGCCGCCTCGGCGGCGGCCAGCACCGCCTCGGGGGCGGGTTGCGGGTCTTGCGGGGGCGGTGCGGCGTTGAAGGCCACCTGACCTTCGGCGAAACCGGTGGCGGCGGTCTGGGTGATGGCGACGCGGGCAATCGCGGCGTAGCCGTAGCAGGCGTTCACGCGGTCGCGGATGCGGTCCTTCTGCATCTCCAGCATCGGCGCGCGGGCGCCGGTGGTCAGCAGCGTCAGGGTGGCGCCAAGGCCGCCCCGCCCATAGCCGATCTTCACCGGAACGGCGTTCGCGGCGATGTCGGCGCCCACGATCTCGGCCCATTGGGTCAGAAGCCGGGTGACGGCAAAGCCGCGCGATTCCCCGGCCGCGCGCAGGCGGTCCTTCAAAAGGCCCGCGGCAGGTTCAAACCCGCGCATCCGGCGTGTGTTCGGCGGGGTGTGCGGCGGCATCCTCTGTCCATTCCCGAAGTCGGGGCTATTCTAGACGGGGGCTGGCGCGATGCCAGCAGAACAAACAGTCGGGGGGCATAAAGATTGCGTGACGGTCAGGTTATCTCGGCGCGGTTGCTGGCGTGGTACGACCGCAGCGCGCGGGTGATGCCGTGGCGTATCGGCCCGGCCGCGCGGGCGGCGGGCGAGCGACCCGACCCCTATCGGGTCTGGTTGTCCGAGGTGATGCTGCAACAGACCACGGTGGCGGCGGTGCGCGACTACTTCCGCCGCTTCTCCGACCGCTGGCCGACGGTGGCGGCGCTGGCTGCGGCCGAGGATGGCGACGTGATGGCCGAATGGGCGGGCCTTGGCTACTATGCCCGGGCGCGCAACCTGTTGAAATGCGCACGCGCCGTGGCGGTGCAGGGCGGGTTCCCGGCGTCGCGGGACGGGTTGCTGACCTTGCCGGGCATCGGGCCCTACACCGCCGCCGCCGTGGCCGCGATCGCCTTCGACGAACCCGCGACGGTGGTGGATGGCAACGTGGAGCGGGTCGTAGCGCGGCTGTTCCGGGTGGAGGAACCGCTGCCCGCTGCCAAGGCCCGGCTGACCGCCCTTGCCGCCACGCTGACCCCGCAAAGCCGCCCCGGCGATCATGCGCAGGCGATGATGGACCTGGGCGCCACGGTCTGCACGCCGCGCAACCCGGCCTGCGGGCTGTGCCCCGTCCTTGATCTGTGCGACGCGCGGGCGGCGGGGGTGCAGGCCGACTTGCCGCGCAAGGCGGCGAAGACGGCGAAGCCGACGCGCTACGGCATCGCCTACCTCGCTCGCCGTGCCGATGGCGCCTGGCTGCTGGAGCGGCGGCCGGATCGCGGTCTGCTGGGCGGGATGCTGGGTTGGCCGGGCAGCGACTGGTCGGCCGCGCCGCACCCCGCGCCGCCGCTGGCCGCCGACTGGCGCGACCCTGGTGCCGAGGTGCGCCATACCTTCACTCATTTCGACCTGCGCCTGACGCTGCATCTGGCCGAGGTGCCGCAAGGCGCCGCGCCGGATCGGGGCAGCTTCATCGCACCGGCCGATTTCCGCCCCGCCGACCTGCCCACCGTGATGCGCAAGGCGTTCGACATGGCCCGCGCGGTCGAGAGCCGCGATTGAGGTTCCTCGCAAAACCGTGTTCTATGCCCGCAGAGGCCCGAAGGGGGAACAGCGCATGATCCCGGCAGCACAGGTGTCGCGCATCTCAAGCGCTTTGCCGTTCTGGCTGTCGCTCGGGATGATCCCGCTGGCCGTGCTGGGCGCGACGCAGGGCGGCTGGACGGTGGTTCTGCTGCCGCTTTATTCCTGGGGCCTGTTCTCGATCCTCGACGCGCTGACCGGGCTTTACACCGAGAATGCCGACCTCGAGACGCCCGAGGCGGGGCTGTTCTGGTATCGGCTGATCACGCTGATCTGGTTCCCGATCGAGGCTTGCGTGCTGTTCGGCACGATCTGGTATGTCACCCATTTGGGCCACCTGGGGGCGCTGGAACTCATCGTGCTGTTCTTCGGCATGGGCGTGATTTCGGGCACGGTCGGGATCAACTACAGCCACGAGTTGATGCACCAGAAACCGGCGGCGGAACGCTGGTTGGGCGATCTGCTGCTGGCCTGCGTGATGTATGGCCATTTCCGGTCGGAACATCTGCGGGTGCATCACCTTTACGTCGGCACCCCGCGCGACGCGGTGACGGCGCATTACAACGAGGGGTTTCACCGCTTCTTCCCGCGCGTGCTGGGACAGTGCTACGTCTCCGCGTTCCGCACCGAAAAGGCGATGCTGGCGCGGCGGGGGCTGCCGTGGTGGCATGCCAGCAACCCGTTCTGGCGCTACTGGGCGCTGGAGGCCGCGATGCTGGCGCTGGCCTTCAGCTTGGGCGGCTGGATCGGGCTGGGCCTCTTTCTGTGGCAGGCCCTTGTCGCGGTCTGGCAACTGGAACTGGTGAACTACATCGAGCATTACGGCCTGACCCGCCGTCATCTGGGCGAGGGGCGGTATGAACACGTGCTGCCGCGCCATTCGTGGAACGCGGCGCATCGCGCCTCGAACTGGCTCTTGATCAACCTGCAACGGCATTCCGACCATCACTACAAGCCCGACCGGCGCTTTCCGCTGTTGCAGAACCACGACGCCGCCGAGGCGCCGCAGTTGCCGTTCGGCTATCCGCTGATGACGATGGCGGCGATGGTGCCGCCGCTGTGGAAGCGGGTGATGAACCGGCGGGTCAAGGACTGGCGGCGCCAGCACTACCCTGACATCACGGATTGGAAGCCCTACAACAAGGCGCTGAACCCGATGCCGCGCGGTGCGGCGTGACGACGACCGGGATCATCGACGCGGTGGTGCTCATCGTCCTTTGGGCGGCGGCGCTTTACTGCGTGCGGGCAGTGATCGCGACCGGACGGACGCCGCAGGGCACGATGGGCTGGGTGGTGTTCCTGCTTGCCGCCCCCCATTTCGCGGTGCCGGCATTCCTGATCTTCGGGCATCGTCGCTATCCCGGTTACATCCAGACTCGCCGCCAGATGCGCATGGAAATTGCCGCCGTGCGGGATGCTGCCGCCCCCACGCCAGGTGCCGCCACGCGGATCACCGCCGAGGGCAACGCGCTGCATGGCTTTGCGCTGCTGGCGGGTGTGCCGCTTGCACCAGGCAACGCACTGACACTGCTGATCAATGGAGAAAGCGCCTTTGCCGCGATCTTCGCCGCCATCGACGCTGCGCAGGATTATGTGCTGGTGCAGTTCTACACGATCGCGGATGACATGATCGGTCGCGATCTTGCCGCGCGGCTGAGCGCGAGGGCGCGGGCCGGGGTGCGCGTGCATGTGCTCTACGATGCGCTCGGCAGCCGTCTGCCACGTCGCTTTCTCGCCGATCTGCGCGCGGCCGGGGTGGCGGTGAACGATTTTCATGCGATCTACCACAGCCGCGGGCGGTTGCAGGTGAATTTCCGCAATCACCGCAAGATCGTGGTGGTGGATGGCCGGATCGGTTTCACCGGCGGGCTGAATCTGGCGGAGGCCTATGTGGGGCGCGACCCCGTGCTGACGCCCTGGCGCGACACGATGGTGCGTCTTGAAGGGCCGGCGGTGGCGCAGCTTCAGTTCGTGTTCGCCGAGGACTGGCTGTGGTCGACCGAACAGAAGTTGGTGCTGGATTGGGTGCCGCCATTCGCCGGACAGGCCGAGGCCCTTGTGCTGGCACCCGGCCCGGCCGATATTCAGGAGACCGGAAGCCTTTATTTCGTCAACGCTATCGGCTCGGCCAAGCGACGCATCTGGATCGCGAGCGCCTATTTCGTGCCGGATATCGACGTGCTGGCGGCGCTGAAGGTGGCGGCGCTACGCGGCGTCGACGTGCGCCTGCTGGTGCCGGACGCGCGCGATCACTGGCTGGTCTGGCTCGCCGCCTTCGCCCATTTCGACGAGGTGCGCGCGGCGGGTGTGCAGGTCTTTCGTTATACCGAAGGGTTCCTGCACCAGAAGGTTCTGCTGATCGACGACGACATCGCGTCGGTCGGGTCGGTCAACCTTGACAACCGGTCCTGTCGGCTGAACTTCGAGGTGACGCTGATCGTGGCGGACAAGGCCTTTGCCATGGAGGTCGCGCGGATGCTGACCGACGATTTCACCCGGGCGACCCCGTTCACCACGAGCCTGTCGGACCAGCCGCGCCGGCTGGTGCGCATCGGTGCGCCGCTGGCACGGCTGCTGGCGCCAGTGCTGTAGCCGGTGCTGTAGCCGCTAGTGCGGCAGGCCCCGGTCGGCCTCCATCTCAGCCCGGATCTGCTGGCGCAGGATGTCGATCGGGATCATCTGGCCGTCGCGCTTGAAGTGCCAGTAGGTCCAGCCGTTGCAGCTTGGCGCGCCCTCCATCGCGGCGCCGACCTGATGGATGGATCCGTTGCCGTCCGGCCCCGCCAGCGTGCCATCGGCGCGCACCTTGGCAGTGCGACCGCGCGGCGAGCTGAGCACCTCGCCCGGCCGCAGCATCCCGCGTTCGACGACCTGACCGAAGGGCACACGCGGTTCGGCGCGTTTCGAGCCGGTCACCTCCAGCGCGGAACGGTCGAAGCGGCGGATGCGCTCGATGCGCTCGGCGGCGACCTTGCGGTAAGCCTCCTCGCGCTCGATCCCGATGAAGTCGCGGCCCAGCATCTTGGCGACCGCGCCAGTGGTGCCGGTGCCGAAGAACGGGTCGAGCACGACATCGCCGGGGTTCGTCGTGCCCACCAGGATGCGGTGCAGCAGCGCCTCGGGCTTTTGCGTCGGGTGGGCCTTGTCGCCGTTTTCGTCTTTCAGCCGTTCGCCGCCGGTGCACAGCGGGATCACCCAGTCCGAGCGCATCTGGATGCCCTCGTTCAGCGCCTTCAGCGCCTCGTAGTTGAAGGTGTACTTGCTCGCCTCGCCCCGCGAGGCCCAGATCAGCGTCTCATGCGCGTTGGTAAAGCGCTTGCCCTTGAAGTTCGGCATCGGGTTCGACTTGCGCCAGACCACGTCGTTCAGGATCCAGAAGCCCTGGTTTTGCAACTCGGACCCGAGGCGGAACACGTTGTGATAGCTGCCGATCACCCAGATTGCGCCGTTCGGCTTCAGCAGCCGCTGCGCCGCCGCCAGCCAGTCGCGGGTGAAGCTGTCATAGGTGGCGAAACTGGCGAACTGGTCCCAGTGGTCATCGACTGCGTCGACCTTGGAATTGTCGGGGCGGTGCAGGTCGCCGCGCAGTTGCAGGTTGTAGGGCGGATCGGCAAAGATGAGGTCGACCGACGCCTCGGGCAGGCCGCGCATCACCTCGATGCAGTCGCCGCCCAGAATCTGATTCAACGGAAGCGCGGCTTCCGCAGGTTTGGTTTTCGTCGTCATCTCTGCCTCGTTTTGCGCTTTTTCGCGCATTCGTGTTGGACAGAAGATGAGTCATCCCTGATTCGCCGTCAAATTCTTTTTTGAATCAAGGGGTTAAGGAAATACCTTGCTACAACATGTTGTGCACGGGCCGGAACGAACGCCTATGGTGTGGGGTCACCCCTAATTCCCGCAACGCCGCCAGATGCGCCGGAGAGGGGTAACCGGCGTTGTTTTCCCAGCCATAGCCCGGATGCTGTTGCGCCAAATCCACCATGATCGCGTCGCGCGCCACTTTGGCCACGATCGAGGCCGCCGCGATCGACAGCGCGCGGGCGTCGCCCTTCACGATCGCCTCGGCCGACAGGGCGAAGCCGCGCGGGATCAGGTTGCCGTCGATCAGCACATGGTCGGGCGGCAGGGCAAGCCCCGCCACCGCCCGCTGCATCGCCAGATGCGAGGCGCGCAGGATGTTCAGCGCGTCGATTTCCGCGACCGTGGCATGGGAAACCGAAACCTCGGCCACCGCGCGGATCGCGGCATCCAGCGCCACCCGCCGCGCCGCGGTCAGCACCTTGGAGTCGTTCAGCCCGGCCGGGATGCGGGCGGGGTCGAGCACCACCGCCGCCGCCGTCACCGGCCCGGCCAGCGGGCCGCGACCGACCTCATCGACCCCCGCCACGCGGACCAGGCCACGGGAACGGGCGGCGGTTTCGAAGCTGAAATCGGGGGCGGTCATGGCGGCAGATCACCCGATCCGCCGCCCCGCCGCAAGCCCGCCAAAAGCGAATTGCGTTCATCACGAACCAGGATTCGCCCCAAGACCTGGACGAATCCTGATGTTTCCGGGTCAGATAAAACGCAATTCGCTAGTTCCGGAAGCGGTAGCCCGCATTCATCATGCACCAGCGCGGGATCGCGTCGCGCGGGCCGCGCTCGGTGTAGACGGTGAAATCGCAGCGGTTCGGCAGGTTGGCAAAGCCCGCATGGGCCAGACAGCCGCGGAAGTAGGCGCGCTCGAACCCGCGGCCGCGGTCGACGGACAGTTCGCAGTTGGCCGGGATGACGTAGGCGACCTGCCGCGATGGCGGGTAGTAGTATTCGTCCTCGCTGTAATAGCGCACGACCGGGCTGTTGGCGGTGTTGATGCCGTTCACGATCACCCCGCCAAGAATCGCGCCGGCAACGAAGCTGCCGATGCGACCCTGATCGGCGAGCGCGGCGTTGGTGGTGATGGCAAGCGAGGCCGTTGCGGTCGCGGCGGCAAGCACAAGCGCGGTGAGTTTGGTGTGGATCGTCATGTCAGGTCACTTGCCTCTCGGGTGTCAGGTGAATGCGGAAAGCGATTGCCGATGCGGTGTCGGAAGGCAACGCACGGCTGCGCGATCAGTTGTTGTAGCCACGGCCCCAGCCGTTGCCGCCGCCGCCGTAGTTGCCGCCGCCGCCGTAGTTGCCGCCGCCACCGTAGTTGCCGCCGCCCTCGTAGCCACCCCAGCGGTGGTGCCGATGATGCCAGCGATCCCCGCCGCCATCCCAGCGGTCGCCACCGCGGTAGCCCCGGCCATAACCGTCGTTGCCCGCGTTCGCGATGATCGCGATGGCTGCGGCGCCCGCCAGCAGGTTGAACAGCGCCTGATCGTCGGCGCGGGCCGGCGCGGCGGTGAACCCGGCAAGCGCCATCGCGCCCGCCGCCAGCGTCAGGGTCAGTGTCTTTCCAAAGGTCATCTGCGTCATCCTTCTGCAACGTTGCGGCACGGTTGCCCCCAGGGCCTGCATGCCATCGATAACCCAGATGCGCCGGGTGGGCCGTGCAGAGCAATATCGACGCCGTGTTATACGATAACCGGCCCGGTCTCCGCCGACGGTTATTGAATTGCCACGCCGGTCCCGCCATGCTTGGGCCATGAAACACCGGATGTCCCTCCGCCTGGTCCTGATGGTGCCGCTTGTGGCGCTGGCCCTTGCGCAACCGGCGCTGGCCGACTGCTACGCCGACTACAAGGCCAAGCAGGGCAACCCGCTGCGCCTGCATTACGGCGTGATCAAGCTGCCTGATTCCGCCTGCGGCAGCCCCGCCGCCGCCCGACCGGCGATTTCCGCCCGCATCGCGCACGAGGGCTGGACCTTGCTCGCCGTCCTCTCCATTTTCGGGTCCGAGGGTCTTGCCCAGAGGAAAGACAGTGCCGGAGCCTATTATCTCCGCTATTGACCGGCTGCGCGCGGGCAACCGCGTCGTGACGCTTGGCATCATCGCGATCGTCGGCATCCTTGCCGCGACGGCGGTGTTCCTGTTCCTCAGCCTGCCCGACGGCAACGCCTTCAACGCCCGGGTCGAGGACATCTTTGCCCAGAACAACGCGCTGACCTCGTCCAGCGATGTGCAACTGCTGGAGATTCTGGCGCAGTCGGGCACCGCGTTTTCCGATGTGCTGGCGTCCTACCGGATGGTGATCTTCGTGCTGCTGGTGTTCTCCACCGCGCTGCTGATCGCTGCATTGGTATTCCTGGTGACGATCATCACGCAGAACCGGCGCATCTCGGCGATTCAGGCGACCGGGATTCAGGTCTCGTCGCTGCTGATCAGCCGGGCTGAAAACACGGTCTACCTCAACAACCTCGAATTCAAGCTGACCGAGGCCGCGATCGAAACGCTGTCGGCGCTGGCCGAGGCGCGGATGGATGACGAGGTGCTGTCGGGCGCCGAGCTGGAGGCGGTGATCTCGGGCAAGTCCTCGGCCGATTGCGAAGAAGCGGCGGGGGCGACCCGGATCAAGCGGCTGCGCGATACGCTGGGCAACCAGATCGTCAGCGAACTGCTGGTCAAGAACATCGCCCGGCGCGGCTACATGCTGGCCATCGACAAGGACGTGATCCGGATGGTCTGAGCTTTAGCGCGGGCTCAGGCGGGCCAGCCAGTCGGCGTGCAGCGCAGGCGGCGCGGCCAGCACGCCCGGTGCCTGCGGATGGGGCGCGTTGAAGCGCAGGGGGGCGCCGAAACGGTCGGTCACCGCCGCGCCCGCCGCCGTGGCGATCAGCCCGCCCGCCGCAACGTCCCACTCCCAGGTGTCGCGCAGAGTGATCAGGCCGTCGTGCCGCCCTTCCGCCACCAGACAAAGCCGCCAGGCCAGCGAGGTGCGAAAGGCGCGGTGGACGTCGGGCACACCGCCGGGCCAGTATTCCGGCTTCAGCGCGCCGCTGCCGGTCAACACGGTGGCGCCGGTGGTCGGCGGCACCGCAACCCGGATCGGCGCGCCGTTCAACAAGGCCGGGCCGCCGGTTTCGGCGGTGTACATCAGGTCGAGCACGGGCAGGTAGACGACCGCCGCCGTGACGATGCCATCCTCGGCGACGGCCAGCGAATGCGCGAATCCGGCCTCGCCCGCGATGAAGGCGCGGGTGCCGTCGATCGGGTCGATGATGAACACCCGCGCGTGCGCCAGCCGGGCGGGGTCGTCGTCGGTTTCCTCCGACAGCCAGCCATAACCGGGCCGGGCGCTGCGCAGCACGTCGGCCAGCATCGCGTCCACCGCCATGTCGGCCTCGGTCACCGGGCCCGCGCCCTCGGGCTTTTCCCACTGCACCGGATCGAGTTTCCAGTAGCGCAGCGCAATCTCGCCCGCCGCGCGGGCCGCGCGGATCAGCAGGGCGAGGTCATTCTCCGGCAAGCGTCAGACCCTCGACCAGCAGCGATGGCACCACCATGCCGACCCAGCCGCGCGCGTCGTTGGCCGGGCGCAGGGTGCGCAGCATCGCGCGCAGGTTGCCCGCCACGGTGCATTCGTTGACCGGGTAGGCGATCTGCCCGTTCTCGACCCAGAAGCCCGCGGCGCCGCGCGAATAGTCGCCGGTGGTCGGGTTGATCGAGGCGCCGATCATCGAGGTGATCAGAAGCCCGGTGCCCATGTCGGCCAGCAGATCGGCCCGCGTCTGGCGCCCCTGCGTCAGCGCCACGTTCGACGGCGCGGGCGTGGGTGGCCCCGAGGTGGACCGGGTGGCGCTGCCGGTGGAGGGCAGGCCCAGCTTGCGCCCGGTGCCAAGGTCCAGCGTCCAGCCGGTCAGGATGCCGTTCGCCACGATCTCGCGGCGCCGGGTCGGCAGCCCCTCGGCGTCGAACGGGCGCGAACTGCCCAGCCGCGGGCGATGCGGGTCTTCGGTCAGCGTCAGCGCGTCGGGCAGCACGGCCTCGCCCAGCGCATCGCGCAGCCAGCTTGCACCGCGCGCGATCGAGGCGCCGTTGATCGCGCCCAGCAGGTGGCCGATCAGCGAGCCCGCCACGCGTTCGTCATAGACCACCGGAAAGGCGCCGGTTTTCGGCTTGCGCGCGCCGACGCGGGCCAGCGTGCGCTCGGCGGCGATGCGCCCGATCGTTTCGGGGTCGATCAGGTCGGATTGGTAGGTGCGCTGGTCGGCGAAATAGTCCCGCTCCATCCCCGACCCGGTGCCGCTGATCGCGACGCAGGACAGCGCCCGCGAGGTCAGCCCGTAGCCGCCGGAAAACCCGTTGGTGGCCGCGATGTGCAGCGCGCGGCGGCTGTAGCTGGCCCCGGCGCTGTCGATCTGGCTGATGCCGGGCAGGGCGCGGGCGGCGGCCTCGGCACGGCGGGCGTCCTCCTCCAGCGCGGCGGGCGAGGGCTCGGCGGCCGGGTCTTCGAGGTCGAGCGCGGCAATATCCCAGTGGGTGGCCAGTTGCGACGGATCGGCCAGCCCGATGGTCGGGTCTTCCGGTGCCTCGCGCGCCATCGCCACAGCGCGTTCGGCCATCGCGGCCATCGTCTCGGGCCGGGTGTCCGACGCCGAGACGCAAGCCTGCCGCTTGCCGATCAGCACGCGCAGGCCGATGTCGATGCCCTCGGCGCGTTCGGCCTGTTCCAGCCGTCCGTTGCGCACGTCGATCGACACCGCGGTGCCATCGACCGTGACCGCGTCGGCGGCCTCGGCGCCCGCCTTCAGGGCGGCGTCAAGCAGGGCATGGGCGAGGGATTCGAGCGTGTCGGACATCGGCGCGGCCTTTCGGTTCGGATGGTTCGCACCTAGTCGGCGCCGCCGCCGCGCGCAAGCCGGGGGGATGAAAAAGGCCGCCCCCACAGGGGGCGACCTTTGCTTCTGACCAAAGCGTTACTGGATGCGCTGGCCGTTCGCCATGATCGAGCCGTCGGCGTTGAACTCGATCTTCGAGGTCATGGTGTCGGTGCCCTCGCCGGGTTTGGCGAACATGCCCAGCATCATGCGCGCGCCCATCGCCTGATCCTGCGGCACCAGACCCATCTTGGTCACCTTGTCGATCAGCCCGTTGCCCCCGGTCAGCTTCAGATCGACCGAGCCGGTGGGCTTGGGCATTCCGCCTGCGCTGTTGTCGAAGGTCACAGCACCGGTGCCGGTCAGGTCGGCGCCGACCACCTTCACCTCCAACTGGTTCAGCGTCAGCGAGTCGAGCTCGCCCGGGATGGCCGGCGGCTTGGCCGCCTGCGCCGGGTCGAGGAAGTCGAAGGCCCATTTGCCCTTGCCCGCAAGGTCTAGGATCACCGTCGCGGGGTCGTGCGGCAGCGCGCCGGTCGGGTCGATCATCGCCCAGACCTCGTCATTGACCGAGACGCCGTCAAGCTTGGTCAGCAGCGCGAAATCGGCGGCCGTGTCGGACTTGCCGACCGGCAACAGGAAGTTGAACGCGGTTTCGGCCATCTTCAGCGTGATCGACGGCACCGGGCTGTCCGACGACTCGATCGTCATGTCCAGGCCGGTGCTGCCGCCGCCGTACTGGATGTGCGTCTTGTCCATCGAGACGTTGACCTTGCCGCCGTCCAGCGTGCCGTTCGATGCGGCGGTCTTCGGCTCCTGGTCGAACTTGAAGGCAAAGCTGGTCGCGCCGTAGGTCAGCGCGCTGTCGACGGCATAGCCCGCGGCCAGTGCGGCCGACATGTTCTTCAGGTCCATCCCCGGGACGATGGTCATCTTGCCGGTCCCGGCCAGCGCGGCAACCGCCGCCTCGGCGTGGAAGGTGCCGGGCCCGTCCGGGTTCGTCGCATCGACCGAGAACTTGACCGAGTCGATGGAACTGGTCGAGTCCGCCTGCTGCGGCGAGGTGCCGGCGACGTGGTAGGTCGACTTCAGCCCGGACAGCGCCGCGATCACCCGCAGGTCCACGTCCTTGTCGTCGGATTTGATGCCGCTGACGGCCACCTGTGCCGAGGCTGCCGATCCGGCATAGGTCAGATCGCCCTCCTGCCCGGTCACCACGGTCTTGGCCCCGGTCTGGGTGATCGTCGCGGTGGCTTCCGTCTTCGGTTTCTGGTCGGGCGCCGAGGTGAACGTCACCGGGATGCTGGCCGGCGGCGTGATCGTCACGCTGCCGTCGCTGCCTTCGGCGAAATCCAGTTCGTCAAGCGTGATGCCGACGGTTCCGCCCTTGGTGGCAGCGCCGATCTTGAGCCCCTTCACCGCCAGCGTGTTGCCCGATTTTGCCTGACTCGCGGCCGCCACCGTCATCCCGACGCCGGTGATGCGCGCCTGCATCGAGGCCCAGACCTGATCCGCGGTGATGGCACCTGCGGCCGTGCTGGTCAGGAGGCCAGCGGTCAGGGCGCCTGCGGCCAATCCGATAAACCTGTCCATTTCAAACCTCTCTGCGTCTATGACTAAACTGTGCGCAGCATCTTGCGCCGACCCGGTTTGGTCAAGGGATTCCCTCGACCGGCGGAACGCGTTAACTGTCAGCATAGGCGGAGCGGAGGGAGGAAGCGATGGGCGGAATGGCGGGCAAGGTGGTGGCGATCACCGGGGCAAGCCGCGGCATCGGCGCCGAGGCGGCGCGGGCCTTCGCGGCGGCGGGCGCCAGGGTCGGGCTGCTGGCGCGCGACGCTGCCGCGATCTCGGCGCTGGCGGCAAAGGTCGGCGGGCTGGCGGTGGCCTGCGACGTCGCCGATGCGGGCGCGGTGGCGGCGGCGCTGGCCGAGGTGGAGGCCTGGTTCGGCCCGCTCGACGTGCTGATCAACAACGCGGGCGTGATCGAGCCGATCGCGCGCATCACCGACGCCGACCCCGAAGCCTGGGGCCGCGACATCGACATCAACCTGAAGGGCGTCTTTCACGGCATGCGGGCGGCGCTGCCCGGCATGATCGCGCGGCATTCGGGCACCATCATCACCGTCAGTTCCGGCGCGGCGCATAACCCGCTGGAAGGCTGGGGTGCCTATTGTTCCGCCAAGGCGGGCGCCGCGATGCTGACCCGCGTCGCGCATGTCGAGGCGGGGGCGCTGGGTGTGCGCGTGATGGGGCTGTCGCCGGGCACGGTGGCAACCGGGATGCAGGTGAAGATCCGCGCCAGCGGCATCAACCCGGTCAGCCAGTTGGCGCCGGATGCGCATATCCCCGCCGACTGGCCCGCGCGGGCGCTGGTCTGGATGTGCTCGGCCGATGCCGACGAATTCCGCGGGCAGGAGATTGCGCTGCGGGATGAACGCATCCGCCGCCGGATCGGGCTGATCCCATGATCGGAATTGCGACCGAAGGCGGGCTGCGCACCCTCACGCTGAACCGGCCCGACAAGGCGAACTCGCTGACCCGGGCGATGCTGGGCGCGCTGGAGGCGGCGGTGGCCGAAGCGGCCGAGGATGGCACCCGCGTGCTGGTGCTGACCGGCGCGGGCAAGGTGTTTTCCGCCGGGGCCGATCTGGACGAGGCGCGCGCCGGGCTTGCCACCGACCCGGTGTGGGAACGGCTGTCGGGCGCGATCGCGGCGCTGCCCTGCATGACCATCGCCGCGCTGAACGGCACGCTGGCGGGCGGCGCGATGGGCATGGCGCTGGCCTGCGATCTGCGCGTCGCGGTCGAGGGCGCAAAGGTGTTCTACCCGGTGATGCGGCTCGGCTTCCTGCCGCAGCCCTCGGACCCCGCGCGGTTGGCCGCGCTGGTCGGTCCGGCGCGGGCCAAGCTGATCCTGATGGCGGGGGCCCGCGTTCCGGTGGACGAGGCGCTGGCCTGGGGGCTGGTCGATCGTGTGGTGGCGCCGGGCGCGCTGGGCGACACCGTCACCGCGCTGGCCGCCGATGCACTGGCGGCGACGCCCGCGCATGTCGCGGCGATCAAGCGGATGGTGCCCTAGACGGAGCCAACCTCCTGCCGGTCGAAGCTGTGCGCCGCCGCCAGCCGCCAGGCTGCGTGGAAGCGCGGCGCCGCGGTCGAGTCGGCCAGCAACTGGCCGGGTGTCAGCGCGTCATAGTGTTCGGCATAGCTGATCGCCCGGTCGCCGGGTCCGCGGCGCAGCACATGGTGCGGCCGCAGATCGCCCGGATGCGTCAACCCCGCCGCCGCGATCAACTCGGCCAGCGCATGAACGGTGTTGCGGTGGAAGTTCATCACTCGTTCGGCCTTGTCGGGCACCACGATGGCGCGCTGGCGCAGCGGGTCGGGCGAGGTCACGCCGGTCGGGCACAACCCCGTGTGGCAGCTTTGCGCCTGGATGCAGCCGATGGCGAACATGAAGCCACGCGCCGCATTGCACCAGTCGGCGCCCAGCGCCATCACGCGGGCCATGTCGAAGGCCGAGATGACCTTGCCCGAGGCGCCGATGCGGATGCGGTCACGCAGCCCGCAGCCGATCAGCGCGTTGTGCACGAAGCTGAGCCCGTCACGCAGCGGCATCCCGATGTGGTCCATGAATTCCAGCGGTGCGGCGCCGGTGCCGCCCTCCTTGCCATCGACGACGATGAAGTCGGGGGTGATGCCGGTTTCCAGCATCGCCTTGCAGATCGCCATGAATTCCCAGGTGTGGCCGATGCAGAGCTTGAAACCGGCCGGCTTGCCGCCTGACAGCCTGCGCATCAGCGCGACGAACTCCAGCAGGCCGACCGGCGTCGAGAACGACGAATGCGCGGCGGGCGAGACGCAATCCTGGCCCAGCGGCACACCGCGGATCGCGGCGATTTCGGGCGTGATCTTGGCCGCGGGCAGCACGCCGCCGTGGCCGGGCTTGGCGCCCTGGCTCAGCTTCAGTTCCACCATCCGGATCTGCGGATCGGCGGCGACGGCGGCGAACTTGTCAGGGTCGAACCGCCCCTCGGGCGTGCGGCAGCCGAAATAGCCGGAGCCGATTTCCCAGATGATGTCGCCGCCATTCTCGCGGTGGTAGGGTGACACGCCGCCCTCGCCGGTGTCATGCGCAAAGCCGCCCATCCTGGCGCCCTTGTTCAGCGCCCGGATCGCGTTGGCCGACAGCGCCCCGTAGCTCATCGCCGAGATGTTCAGCACCGAGGCGGAATAGGGCGCCGTGCAAGGGCCCGGATTGCCGATGCTGATCCGCATCGCCGCAGCTTCGGCGGCGGGCTTGGGCGCCAGCGAGTGATGCAGCCACTCGAATCCCTCGGCATAAACGTCGTACTGGGTGCCGAAGGGCCGTTTATCCAGCACCCCCTTGGCGCGCTGATAGACGATGGCGCGCTTGTCGCGCGGGAAGGGCGCGCCCTCCTTGTCGGCCTCGAAGAAATACTGCCGGATCTCGGGGCGCACCTTTTCCAGCAGAAACCGCAGATGCGCGGCAATCGGGTAGTTGCGCAGGATGGCGTGGCGGGTCTGCGTCAGATCGCGGATGCCGACCGCCGTCAGCGCAAGGAAGACCAGCGCCAGCAGGGTATCGACCGCTTCCCAGGCCGGAAACCGGATGGCAAGCCCGGCGAAGACGAGGGTGCCGAGCACGGCGAGCGTCAGCGGGCTGTAGCGCAGTTCGAACGGTCGCCGAAGAAGGGTCATCCACAGATCTCCATACCGCGCGGCGTCCGCCCGTTTTCGGGCCGCCGGGGCTCTCCCACGCGCAGCATAGACGCACAATCCTTTCAATTCGACGACTGAAGTTGCCCGGACTCGTCAATCCTGCGCGGGCAAGGCGGGTGATCCCGCTTGCCTTTCCCTTGCCTCAAGGCCCGCTTCTTGCCACAGGATGGCACGAGGTGGATGGGGAAGGCTGATGGACAAGGCGCAGATCATCGCGACGGCCGAGGACGACCTGCAACAGGGCTGGGCCATCGCCCGCGACTGGCTGACCAGCCCCGCCGCGTGGTCGCAGTTCGCGCTGCTTGTCGCCGCCTATGGGGTCGCCGTGCTGCTGGCGCGGCGCCTGCTGCCGGTGCTGCGCCGTCTGCTGACCCCGTCCGTGGCGCAAACGGGGGTGCTGGCCGACGCGCGCATCCTTGCGAGGCGGTTCCTGCCGCTGCTGTTGCCGCTTCTGGCCTACGGGCTGACGGCGGCGGGGCAGGCGGTGACGGTGTCGCTGTTCGGCTCGGGCGCGGTGATCGCCTTCGGCAAGCGGGTGTTCCTGTTCCTCGCCGCCCGGCTGTTCGTGCGCGACGGGCTGCGCGATCCGTTTCTGAAGCTGCTGGGCCGCACCGTGCTGATCCCGGTGGCGGCGGCCTATGCGCTGGGCGTTCTCGATCCGATCGTGGCGGGCCTGACCGCGATGACGGTGCAGGCGGGGAACATCACCTTTTCAGTGATGGCGCTGATCCGCGGCGCGATCGCGGGCGGCCTGCTGTTCTGGCTGGGAAGTTGGTCGAACCGGCAGAGCGCGGATTACATCAAGAAGCAGGACGTGCTGCGCCCCGCCACGCGCGAACTGGCGGTGAAGGCGGCGGAGATCACGATCTTCGGCGCGGCGTTTTTGCTGCTGATGTCGATCATGGGCATCGACCTGACCGCGCTCGCCGTCGTCGGCGGTGCGCTGGGGGTGGGGATCGGCCTCGGCCTGCAACAGATCGCGGCGAATTTCATCAGCGGAATCATTCTGCTGGTCGAGGGGCAGACGACTGTCGGCGACTATGTGCAACTGGACGGCGGCGAAGCGGGGACGATCAAGAAGATGACGGCGCGCGCCTGCATTCTGGAAACCTTCGATGGCCGCTGGATCGTGGTCCCCAATCAGGATTTCATCACGACCCGGGTGGTGAACTATTCGGACCAGGGCAGCGCCAACCGCTATGAGGCGCCGTTTTCGGTCAGCTACGAGACCGACCTGAACCGGGTGCCGGAGGTCATCGAGGCGGCGGTGGCGGCGCTGCCTTTCGTGCTGACGGCGCCCGATGGGCCGGACTGCGAGTTGCGGGGGTTTGGCGAGTCCGGCATTGATTTTGCTGTTGAATTCTGGGTGATCGGGATCGACGACGGGCGCAACAAGCATACCAGCCGGGTGCTGTTCGCGATCTGGAACGCGCTGAAGGCGGCAGAGATCGAGATCCCCTATCCGCGCCGGGTGATCGAGATGCGGCACCCCCCCGGTCCGGCGTGATGGATGCGCTGGTCATCGGGGCGGGGCCCGCAGGGCTGATGGCGGCCGGGGAACTGGCGCGCGCCGGGCTGCGCGTGACGGTGGCCGAGGCCAAACCGAGCGCGGGGCGGAAGTTCCTGATGGCGGGGAAATCGGGGCTCAACCTGACCAGGGTCGAGCCCGCGCAGGCGTTCCGGGCGGCCTATGCCGAGGCGGAGGGCTGGCTGGCGCCGATGCTCGACGCCTTCGGCCCGGACGCGGTGGCGGACTGGGCGCGGGGGCTGGGGCAGGAGGTCTTTGCCGGATCGACGGGCCGGGTGTTTCCGGTGGCGATGAAGGCCTCGCCGCTGCTGCGGGCCTGGTTGGGGCAGTTGGGGGCGCTGGGGGTCACGCTCAGGACGCGCTGGCGCTGGACCGGGTTCGCGGGTGCTGCGCTGGTGTTCGCGACGCCGGAGGGGGAGGTGCGGCTGACCCCCCGCGTTACCGTGCTTGCGCTGGGCGGGGCAAGTTGGGCAAGGCTCGGCTCGGACGGGGCCTGGGCGCCGCTGTTGCAGGCGCAAGGGGTTGAAATTGCACCGTTTCAGCCAGCGAACATGGGGTTTTCGGTGGCCTGGTCGGCCCATATGGCGCGGCACTTCGGGCAGCCGGTGAAGGGCGTCGCGCTGCGCGCCGGGGGGCTGGTGAGCCGGGGCGAGGTGGTGGTTTCTTCGCGCGGGCTGGAGGGTGGCGGGCTTTATCCGCTGTCACGCGCCCTGCGTGAAGGGGCAGGGCTGGTGATCGACCTGTGCCCGCAGTGGGGTGTGGAGGAGATCGCGGCACGGCTTGGCCCGGGCGGGAAGGAGACGCTGGCGAACCGGCTGCGCAAGGCGCTGCACCTGACCCCGGTGCAGATCGCGCTGGTGCAGGAATTCGGGCGGCCGTTGCCGCAGGGGGCGGGGCTGGCGGCGCTGCTGAAGGCGCTGGCGGTGCCGCTGGGGCCCGCGCGGCCGCTGGACGAGGCGATCTCGACCGCCGGCGGCATCACGCGGGCGGCGCTGACCGAAGGGCTGGAATTGCGGGCGCGGCCGGGCGTCTTTGCCTGCGGCGAGATGCTGGACTGGGAGGCGCCGACCGGCGGGTATCTGTTAACAGGATGTCTCGCCACCGGGCGGTGGGCCGGGCGGGCGGCGGCGGTTTACGGGGCAAACGGCTGAAAAGGCTGAAAAACCGGGGCACCGAAACAGCACCGACGTTGATACCGATGTTGCGACCGAAGCCGGGGGGCTGTCTGCCCCCCGGACCCCCCGAGGATATTTTGGAACGGAAGAAGGATTGGCGAGGCGCTTGACAGATGCAGGGCTGGGGCGAACCCTCGCGCGAAGGTGGTCGAGGGGGCTTCAATGTCGTTGCGGGTGTCGGGGCTGTGGATCGGGGTCGTGGCGCTGGGGCTGCTGGCGGGCTGTGTGCCTGCGCTGCTGGACGGGGCGCGGCCGGACGGGACGGCGATCCATGCGATGTTCTATCCGGGCGGCGGGCCGCTGAAGGATCTGCTGATCGTCGATGGCGCGAACTGGTTCGGCAAGGCGGAGGTGGACGACAACGACCCGCTGGCCGATGTGGCCTTTACCGCCGAGGGCGGCGGCCGCGTCCATGCGGTCTGCAAGGCCTCGCGCAAGGTGCAGGAGGAAGACCAGACGGTGGACCGCTGCACCCGCTACGACGTGACCGACAGCGGTTTTGCCCCGATCCCGGCGGGCAGCGTGTTCGGCGAGCCGGTGATCGAGTGAGAGGGCGGGCGCTGCCTCGCCGCAGTTCCGGGCTGGGGCAGGTGGCTGAGGGTTCGCTTTGAGTCCGAAGCCTCGGTTTCCTCCGGGGTAGAGAATTTCCAGTTCGAACCCCAAACGAATATGCCATCGGCCGTGGCCTATGGGAGCCATCGGTAGCTCGCTGTCAGCCCAGCCAAGACTATCGCCCAGATCGCAGCATTGAGCTTGTCAAGCTCTCGAAAAGAAATGCGTCGCGTTACGTCTCGGTCCGCGTACGCCAAAACCTGACCCTTGGCGAGGTAAGTTCCATGTCCGATGGCATTTCGGATTCTTCGAACTTCGTCGTTTCGGAGGAGCTTCAGTGTCGCACCAAAATGTTCGCTGGGATTGCGTTTTGAAATTGCATCCAGTGCTAGTGTTCTGAGTCTGACGCTTGCTACCTGTTTCCTCTGACTTCATCGAGTTTGTTCAGCGCGCGTCGTTCACGGGTGAGGATGTCTTCGGCTGTTTTGGTCCAAGTGAACGGCTTTGGTTTTGTGTTGTGCTGCCCGAGGTAGTCG
>NZ_CBAICG010000049.1:0-23955 GCF_964715405.1 Solirhodobacter sp.
ATGAGCACGAGTCCGTCCGAAAACCAGCTTGCCGCCATGACGGCGGCTGCGAAAGCCCGAAACCGGAGCACTTTGCCCGAACGCAGCCTCACCGCAACGATCAGGCAGCCAAATCGGCGCAGCCGAAGCGCTTGATCAGACGTTCCTTAAGTGGTGATCTTCGACGCAACAAGGAATTGTTGCCTTTTCTTTCAATGCTTGTCGCATTTGTGCTCGCGCTCGTGCTCGAGGTCTCAATAACATCCACAACCGCAGGCGAACTGACAATCGCAACCTCGATCGTAATCTTCCTTGCTATCTTAATGTCCCTCGCACTCCCGTTTGAAGGTTTGATAACGGGGAGAACAATCGTCGCGCTCGTTATTGCCGGGGCGATCGGAGGTGTAGTTGCCGGTGCAGAACCGGGCGGAGTGACACTCTTTACACAATTTTCATGGGGCCTCCCATTTGCAATCGCAGCGGCAATCATATTGGCCGTCAATAGGTTGATCGGGCTTGGACGACACTGGCTCGGCTACGTCGTGTTCACTCTGCTCATGGTTCTCGAAGTCGCCATCGCGCTCGAACGCGCGCCTTGGGCCAAAGTCCCTGTTGAGGTCCGCTCGCTCCTTCTTTTTCTCGGCCCCCTCCCCCTGATCAACGCCGTCTTCGACTACGCCTCCTACGCCGTCACGCTCACCCTGATCCGCTGGGGTCTGCGCGCGAACTGGGGCGCCGCGTTCCTCGGCCTGCTCGACCTTGGCCTCGCCGCCCTCCTCTACACCGCAGCGGGGGCGACGATGATCCTCGCCATCGTCTCCGCCAACCGGCTCGCGGGCGTGCCGCTTTACCCCCTCGCCCCGCTCTTCGCCGGTATCCGCGCTGACCCCGCGTCCTACCTCTGGGTCTACCTGATGCTGTTCGCGACCATCCTGCCCACCGTCGCGCATGGCGTCGTTGCCACTTTCAGCCTGTCGGGCCTGATCCCGCTGCCTTGGCGCCAGACCCTGACCGGCTGGATCGGCAAGGGCGATGCGGTTCCCGCCACCGCCGCCCCGCTCTTCATTGGCACACTCTGGCTGGTCTCCGTCCTCGGCCCCTGCCTCGTTCTCTACGGCCTCTACCTGCTCGCCGCCGCTTTCTGGGAGGAACCGCTTCTGGGCTATCTTTCCATGTTCGAGCATTTCGCCCGCTGGCTTGGCGAGTTACCCGCCCAACCTTGACGGATCAGCGCGTTGGAAACCCCCCGTCAGCCCGGATTGACCATCCCGAACACCTGCGCGAATTCCCCCCGCGCCTCGGCGCCGCGCATCGGCTTCACCCGCTCCACGAGGATCTCGGGGCCCGCGCCCGCCGCCAGCAGTGCCATCACCTCGGCCACGAAGGCGTCGAGCGGCATCGCGCGCGGGTTGCCCGTGCTGCCCGGCGACAGTCCGGTGTCCACCAGCGGCGGCGGCAGTTCCAGCACCTCGACCGTGGTCTTGCGCAGCAGGTGCCGCAGCGATTGGCTCCATGAATGCAGGGCGGCCTTGGTGGCGCTGTAGGTCGGGGTATCGGCGCGCGGCACGAAGGCGAGGCCCGAGCTGACGTTGATCGCCGTCGCCGCCGCCTGCGCCCGCAGATGTTGCAGCAAGGCCGCCGTCAGCCGGATCGGCGCCAGCAGGTTGATCGCGATCGTCGCTTCGGCGACCGCCAGATCGACGGGGTCGGCGGTCATGTCCTCGGTCAGCATGATGCCCGCGTTGTTCACCAGCACGTTCAGGCCCGGATGCTGCGCCATTACCTGCGCCGCGAAGGCCGCAATCGCCGCGCCGCTGGCGATGTCGGCGACCATCGTCGCGATGCCGGGATGCCCCGCCGCCGTCTCTTCCAGCGCATCGGCGCGGCGGCCCGCCACGATCACCCGGTTGCCCCGCGCCGCCAGTGCCCGCGCCAGCGCGCGCCCGATGCCCGATCCGCCGCCGGTGATCAGGATGGTGTTGCCGCTCATCTGCATCGTCGCGCTCCTGCGTCTGCCAGGCTCAACGATAGTCCGACCGCGCGCGGGATGCAGCCCCTCATCCCAGCGCGATCAGCGCCGTCCCGGCCACCGCCAGGGCGGCACCCGCCCAGGCCTCGGCGCCCGGCCGCACACCGCTGCGCGCCCAGACCATCGGCAGGATCACCACCGGCGTCATCGAGGACAGGGTCGAGACGACGCCGACATTGCCCCCCTCCAGCGCCGCCATCAGCAGCGACATGCCCAGCCCGGTGCCGAAGAACGCCGCCGCCAGCGCGATCAGCCGCGGCGGCCAGCCCTTCGGCGCCACATCCCGCAAGCGGGCGATCGGCAGCAAGGCCAGCGCGGTGAACGCCACCCCCGCCACCCCGTCGCGGATCGCCATCGCGGTGAACGGCTCCACCCCCGCCTGCATCGCGGGCCGCGCCAGCAGGTTGCCCCCGGCCTGCCCCAGCGCGGTGATCACGCCAAGCGCGATCCCGGTCCAGGCCACCGGGCGCGCCGCGCCGCCCGCGGGCGCGCCGCCCAGCACCGCCAGCACCACCCCCGCCAGCACCAGCCCGACGCCCGCGCCCTGTGTGGCATTGATCGTCTCGCCCAGCACCAGATAGCCCAGCACCAGCGAGAACGGCGAGGTCAGCGAAAAGAGAAGCGCCGTCAGCCGCGGCCCGGCCCGGTAGATCGCCGCGAAATAGGTGGTGCTGGCGAGGATGATCCCCGACAGGCTCGACGCTGCCAGCAGCCCCGCCTGCCACGGCGCCACCGTGCGCCAGCCGCCCACCGCCAGCGACACCGCCCCCGTCATCGCCACCGCCGCCAGCATCTGCCAGCGCACCAGCCGGAACACGCCGACCCGCCCGCGCAATTCGGCGATCAGCATCCCGCTGGCCGCGATGCAGGTGGCGGCGGCCAGCGCCAGCAGGTCCGATATCGGCACGATCCGCCCCCGGAGTTCCGCGCCATCCCTGCGCCTGCGCCTCATATCCGGGCGGCCGGGCGGGCGGAAGGGGCCGCGCCGCGCCCTCACGCAGGGCGATCGGATCGCCCATCGGCGTCGGTGCTTTCCCGGTGCAAACCCGGTGCCGTTTCGATCCCCCATTTTCGCCCTCTGCTTGACCCCCCGGCGCTTTCGTCTAGGGTCCGACCGACCCCCGAAAGGAGCCTCCCCATGACCCAGCGCCTGCATCTCGTGTTCGGCGGCGAGCTTGTCAGCCCGTCCTCGACCTTGTTCAAGGACACCGCGAAAATTCACATCGTCGGCATGTTTCCCGACTATGCCAGCGCCCATTCGGCGTGGAAGGCCGAGGCGCACCGCACCGTCGACGATGCCCACATGCGCTACTTCATCGCCCATATCCACCGGCTGCGGGATGAGGAAACCGCCTCGGGCCCGACCGAAGAACTTGGGGGCTGATCCCCACAGAATGCGGCGTCCGGCGGGGCTTACCCTTTATCTTGCGTTGACCCGAAAGGCGCGGGGGGCCGGGGTCGCCTTGCCTGCGCCCGAGCGTCCGCCAAGGCCGTCGGGCCCGCTGATCTGGCTGCAGGTGCCCGACCCCGCCCTGCTGCCCGCCGCCGCCGAACTGCTGCGCCGTCTGGGCGAGGACCGGCCGGGTGCCGCCCTTCTGCTGACCGGCCCCGAAGGCGGCCCCGTGCTGCCGCGCCGCATCCTGCGCCAGCCGCCGCCGCCGCAGACCACCACCGGGCTGACCGCCTTCCTTGACCACTGGCGCCCCGATGCCGCCGCCCAGATCGGCGGCGCGATCGATCCGCTGTTGCTGCACTGCGCCGCCGCCGAAGGTGTGCCCCTCGTCCTTGTCCAGCCCGACCTGCCCGCCGCCCCCGCGCTGCGCCTTGTCCCCGGCCTTGCCCGCCGCGCGCTGTCGGAGGCCGCGCGCATCCTCGTGCCCGATGCGGGCACCGCCCGCGCGCTGCGACGCCTTGGCGGCGCCGCGGCCCCGATCGAGACGGCGGGGCGGCTGGAGGAGGGCTCGGCCGCGCTGGCCTGCAACGAGGCGGAGCGCGAGTCGATGGCCCATGTGCTGCGTGTGCGGCCGGTCTGGCTCGCCGTGGCCCTGCCCGAGGCCGAGATTGCCGCCGTGGCCGACGCGCATCGTGCGGCGTTGCGGCTGGCGCACCGGCTCTTGCTGATCGTGGTGCCCGACGATCCCGCGCAAGGCCCCGCGCTGGCTGCCCGGCTGGCCGAGGGCGAGGGCTGGACCGTCGCGCTGCGCTCGGCCGACCAGGAGATCGACGAGGAAACCGAGGTCTATGTTGCCGATACCGAGGGCGAACTGGGCCTGTGGTACCGGTTGGCCCCGATCACCTACCTCGGCGGCAGCATGACCGGGGCAGGGTGCCTGCGCCCGCCCTACGAGCCGGCCGCGCTGGGGTCGGCGATCATCCACGGGCCGCGCACCGGCCTTCATGCGGGCGCCTTCGCCAGTCTGGCCGAAGCGCGCGCGGTGCGCGAGATCCGCGCGGCCTCCGACCTCGGCGAGGCGGTGGGCGATCTGCTGTCGCCCGACCGTGCCGCGCTGCTGGCGCACAACGCCTGGGCCGTGTCCTCCAGCGGCGCCGAAGTGACCGGCCGCGTCGCGCATCTGCTGCTTCAGGCGCTGGACGCCCGGCGGGGCAAGCCATGACCGCGCCCGCCTTCTGGTTCACCCCGCCCGAGGCCCCCGACTGGCGCGCCCGCGCGCTTGCGCCCCTCGGCGCGCTCTACGCCGCCGCCACCGCGCACCGCCTGCGGCAGGGGCCGGGCGCTCGCGTCGGCGTGCCGGTGATCTGCATCGGCAACCTGAACGCGGGCGGCACCGGCAAGACCCCCGCCACCATCGCGCTGATCGCCCGCCTCGCCGCGCGCGGCATCGCGGCCCATGTCGTCAGCCGCGGCTACGGCGGCACCCTGCCCGGCCCGGTGCAGGTGGACGAACGCCGCCACCGCGCCGCCGAGGTCGGCGACGAGCCGCTGCTGCTGGCCGCCTTCGCGCCCACCTGGGTTGCGAAAGACCGCGCCGCCGGGGCCCGCGCCGCCGCCGCGGCGGGCGCGCAGGCGGTCCTGATGGACGATGGCTTCCAGAACCCGGAGCTGGCGAAAGACCTGTCGCTGATCGTTGTCGATGCCGCCCGTGGCTTCGGCAACGGCCGCTGCCTGCCCGCCGGCCCGCTGCGCGAGCCGGTCGCCACCGGCCTTTCCCGCGCCGACCTTGTGCTGTCGATCGGCGGGCCGGAGGCGCAGGACGCCTTCACCCGCCAATGGGGCGCACAGGTGCCGCTGCCGCACCTTACCGGGCGGCTGGACCCGCTGGAAACCGGGATGGACTGGCGCGACCTGCGCGTGATGGCCTTCGCCGGCATCGGCCACCCGGAAAAGTTCTTCGCCACCCTGCGCGGTCTCGGTGTCCGGCTGCTGCGGGCCGAGGCGCTGGCCGACCATCAGCCGCTGTCCGAGGCGCTGATGCGGCGGCTGGAGGGCGACGCCCGCGCCTCCGGTGCGCAACTCGTCACCACGGAAAAGGACGCCGTCCGCCTGCCGCGAGGCTTCCGCGCCAAGGTGCTGACCCTGCCGGTGCGGTTGCAGATCGACGATTGGTCGGCACTGGATGCGGCGCTGGACCGGCTGTTTGCGCGCTGATGGTCCGCATTCTTGCTGGCGACAAGTATCCCCGCCGGAGGCGCCCGCCGCCTTTCCCTTGCATTCGCCCCCCCGGCTTTGTAGCACGGCCCCGCATTCCCCCGGAGACCGGACATGGACGCCCTGACCGACCTGAAAGCGAAATACCTGTCCGGCATCGCCGCCGCCGCTGACGAGGCCGCGCTGGAAGACCTGCGCCTTGCCGCGCTGGGCAAGAAGGGCGAGGTCAGCCTGAAGATGCGCGAACTGGGGCTGATGTCGCCCGAGGAACGCCAGACCGCCGGCCCCGCGCTCAATGGCCTGAAGGATGAGCTTGACGCCGCCCTGCGCGCCAAGCGCGCCGCGCTCGCCGATGCCGCGCTGGACGACCGGCTGCGCGCCGAATGGCTCGACGTCACGCTGCCCGGCCGCCCGCGCCCGCGCGGCACCATCCATCCCGTGTCGCAGGTGATGGAAGAACTCACCGCGATCTTCGCCGACATGGGTTTCGCCGTCGCCGAAGGGCCGCAGATCGAATCCGACTGGTTCAACTTCGACGCGCTGAACATCCCGCCCGAACACCCCGCCCGGCAGGAGCATGACACCTTCTTCATGGCCCGCGCGGAAGGCGACAGCCGGCCGCCGCACGTCCTGCGCACCCACACCAGCCCGGTGCAGATCCGCGCGATGACGGCGCAGGGCGCGCCGATCCGCGTCATCGCCCCCGGCCGCGTCTACCGGATGGACATGGACCAGACCCATTCGCCGATGTTCCATCAGGTCGAGGGGCTGGCGATCGACCGCGACCTGTCGATGGCGAACCTGAAATGGGTGCTGGAGGAGTTCTGCCGCGCCTTCTTCGAGGTGCCCAACGTCGACCTGCGCTTCCGCGCCAGCCACTTCCCCTTCACCGAACCCTCGGCCGAGGTCGATATCCGCTGTTCCTGGGAGGGCGGCCAGTTGAAGATCGGCGAGGGCAATTCCTGGATGGAAATCCTCGGCTCCGGCATGGTCCACCCCAAAGTGCTGCGCGCCGCCGGTGTCGACCCCGACCAGTGGCAAGGCTTCGCCTTCGGCATGGGCATCGACCGCATCGCCATGCTGAAATACGGCATCCCCGATCTGCGGGCGTTCTTCGAGAGCGACCTGCGGTGGCTGCGGCACTACGGCTTTGCAGCGCTCGACATGCCGACGGTGCATGGCGGGTTGAGCCGGTGAGGCGGGACGATGATTATATTCGGGAGTTGCTGAGGGAGTTCGAGGCTGCCCCCGACTATCTTGTATTGTCAGTTCTGACGCTTGCTGGTGGCGAAGAACAGCGCAAGAGGCATTACCATATCGGCCTCCTATGCGACGCCGGCCTAATGGTCCAGATCAACGAACATGCGTTTCGTATGACTTCGCAAGGGCACGACTTTCTCGATGCCATTCGGAACGACACGATTTGGAACCGAACAAAGGCCGGTGCTGCGGAAATCGGAGGAGCAACGCTTTCGATGCTGGGTGACATCGCCGTCGCCTATTTGAAGCAGAGAGCGGCGGCAACGCTCGGGCTATCACTCTAGCCGGTAGGGCGGGGTTCACCCCGCCGCTCCACTCTCCCCGATCACCTTCCCGCGCCCCCCGGTTGCCTTCCCCTCGCCCCCGGCGTATCCCCCCAACCACCGGCCCGTCCGCCTCACCGAACTGTGTACGGTTTTCGGTGCAACGTCGGTGCGAAATCGGTGCTTTTTCGGTGTGTTTTCGGTATACCGATTTGCGAACAATTTCCGGGCCTTGCGCCCCAACTCCGAGCAAACCATGAATACGCCCGCCCTCGACGAACGCTCCCTCCTCGCCCTGCTCGCGGACCGCGACCAGGGTGACGGCGTGCCGTTCTCCACCGTTCCCTTCGTCGTCACCAAAGCCACCGACGCCCCCCGCCCGATGCTGATGGATCGTCAGTTGCGCGGCGTGATCGGGCGGCTCAAGGCCGATGGTCTGGTCGAGGAACGCGCCGTGGTGGGCGAGGAGGTGGTCTTCGCCCTGACCCCGCGCGGTCAGCAGAAGGCCGGGCGCCGGGCGGGGAAAGCGGGCGCCGCAGTCACGCAAGCGGCTGCGGAACCGCTGGCCCGGTCGTCGTTCTGGCTGTCATCGGTGCTGGTGCCCGCCGTCGTCGCCGCGCTGACCGTGCTGATCCTGCGCGCCGTCGGGGTCTAGGCTCAGTCCTGCCCCGCGGGCGGGGTCACGGTGCGGGACTGGGCGTGGTGCCCGTGCGGCGCGATCACCGGCAGCAGGGCCAGCGCGGTGACCCCCATCAGAACGCACAACAGCAGCGGCCTCAGGCGCGGGCGGTCGACGGGCGTGGCAAGCATCTTGTCCATGATGTGGCTTATACATGAACTGACCCGCTGAAATGTGGCATTCCGGACGCTGTCGGGCAACTCTGCGTTTCCCAACGGGAAATCCGCAGGGGCACGCCGGGTCCGGGCTCTTTCCCTTCGGGCATGTTTGCGCTAAGCCCCGTCGCGCACCAAGCCCGAGGAACCCGCGATGAAGTTCACCCTGTCCTGGCTCAAGGATCACCTCGAAACCGAGGCGCCGCTGGGCGACATCCTTTACGCGCTGACCGATCTGGGCCTTGAGGTCGAAGAGGTCGTGGACCCGGCCGATACGCTGGGCGCCTTCCGCATCTGCCGGGTGATCGAGGCGGTGCAGCACCCCAATGCCGACCGGCTGCGGGTCTGCCGGGTGGAAACCTGGCCTGATGGCCCCGGCGGCCGCAGGGAAGAGGTGCAGGTGGTCTGCGGCGCGCCGAACGCCCGCACCGGGCTGGTCGGCGTCTTCGCGCCCGCAGGCACCCATGTGCCGGGCACCGGGGTGGACCTGAAACCGGGCGTGATCCGGGGCGTCGAGAGCAACGGGATGCTGTGCTCGGAACGCGAGCTGAAGCTTTCCGACAATCATGACGGCATCATCGACCTGCCTGCCGACGCGCCGCTGGGCGTGCGCTTCATCGACTGGAAGGGTCTGAACGACCCGATGATCTACATCAAGATCACGCCGAACCGCCCCGATGCGCTGGGCGTGCGCGGTGTGGCGCGCGATCTGGCGGCACGGGGTCTGGGCAAGCTGAAACCACTGGAGATTCAGCCGGTTACAGGCACGTTCCCGTCGCCGATCACGGTGACGATCGACCCGGCGTTGAAGGAAAAGGGCTGCCCGCTGTTCGCGGGCCGGGTGATCCGGCGCGTCAGGAACGGCCCCTCGCCGCTGTGGCTGCAAGCGCGGCTGAAGGCGATCGGGCTGCGCCCCATCTCGGCGCTGGTGGACATCACCAACTTCTTCACCTTCGACCTGAACCGCCCGCTGCATGTGTTTGACGTCGCCAAGGTGGCCGGCAATCTGAGGATACAAACCTTAGGAAATCTTGATTTCTTCAGGGGCGACGATTGGACGAAGATTCTTGCACTTGATGGCAAGACCTATGATCTCCGTGAGAACACGATGGTAATCTTTGACGATGAGCGCGCTCTAAGTATCGCCGGGATCATGGGCGGCGAGCATTCGGGCTGCACCGAGGCGACGACCGGGGTCTTTCTCGAATCCGCATTCTGGGATCCGATCACCGTAGCCACCACCGGCCGGGCGCTGAAGATCAACTCCGACGCGCGCTATCGGTTTGAACGCGGCGTCGACCCTGCCTTCACCCTGCCGGGGCTGGAGGCGGCGACGCGGATGATCCTCGACCTTTGCGGCGGCGAGGCGTCCGACGTCGTGATGGATGGGGCTGTGCCCGACACGCGGCGCAGCTACCGGCTGGATACCGCGCGGGTGCAATCGCTGGTGGGGATGGACATTCCCGCCGCCGAGCAGCGCAAAACGCTGGAATCGCTCGGCTTCACGCTGGAAGGGGAGATGGCCTTCCCGCCCACCTGGCGCCCCGACATCCTCGGCGAGGCCGATCTGGTGGAAGAGGTCGCCCGCATCGCCTCGCTGACCAGGCTGGTCGGGCGGCCGATGCCGCGCGCCCGTGCCGGTGTGCCGGGGCCGATCCTGACGCCGCTGCAAAGCCGCGAAAAGGCCGCGCGGCGCACGCTGGCGGCGCTGGGTTACAACGAATGCGTCACCTACAGCTTCATCGATGCCGCGGCGGCCACGCTGTTCGGTGGCGGGCAGGAGGCGCTTCGGGTGGAGAATCCGATCTCGTCCGAAATGACGCATATGCGCCCCGATCTGCTGCCGGGCCTGTTGCAGGCCGCCGCCCGCAATCAGGCGCGCGGTTTTGCCGATATGGCGCTCTTTGAGGTCGGCCCCGCCTTCCACGGCGGCGAACCGGGCGAGCAGCACCTGCAGGCGGCGGGCCTGCTGGTTGGCGCCACGGCCGCGCGCGACCCCTTCGGATCACGCCGCCCGGTTGACCTTTACGATGCCAAGGCGGATGCCGAGGCGGTGCTGGCCGCGCTTGGCGCACCCGCGAAGATGCAGATCAACCGCAAGGTCGCGCCCTGGTGGCACCCCGGCCGGTCGGGCCAGATGGCGCTGGGGCCGAACGTGATGGCGACCTTCGGCGAGGTTCACCCGAAGGTGCTGAAGGCGCTGGACGTCAAGGGCCCGGCGATGGCCTTCACAGTGATGGTGGCCAATGTGCCGCTGCCCAAGGTCAAGACGGCGACGCGGCCGGCGCTGGTGCTGGCGGGCCTGCAGGCGGTGGAGCGCGATTTCGCCTTTGTCGTCGATGCCCGCGTCGAGGCATTGACGCTGGTGAACGCCGCGCAGGGCGCCGACAAGGTGCTGATCGAGTGGGTCGCGGTGTTCGATCAGTTCAGCGGCGACAAGGCCGAGGCGCAGATGGGGCCGGGCAAGAAATCGCTGGCCATCACGGTGCGGCTGCAACCGACCGACAAGACCCTGACCGACGAGGATATCGCGGCGGTCAGCGCCAGGATCGTCGAGAAGGTCGCGAAGGCCACCGGCGGCGTGTTGCGCAGCTAAGGCTCGCCCGGCGGCCGGGGCTGTGGCACACTCGCGCCAGACTGTGCGAAGGGGGAGCGATGTTTCAGGACCGCGTCGATGCGGGACGTCAGCTTGCGGACCGGCTCGTCGCCTTGGCGCCGGTGCGCCCCGTGGTGCTGGCGCTTCCGCGTGGCGGGGTGCCTGTGGCGGCCGAGGTTGCCGCGCGGCTGAACGCCCCGCTCGACCTGATCTTCGTGCGCAAGATCGGTGTGCCGGGGCATGAGGAATACGCCGCCGGAGCGGTCGCGGATGGGGCCGCGCCCGAAGTGGTCTGGAACGAGGCGGCCCTGCGCAGCCTGCACCTGACCCCTGCCGCGTTCGAGACCGCGATCGCGGCCGAGCTTGCCCGGATCGACGCGCGTCGGGTCGCCTATCTCGGCGGCCGGGCGCCGGTGCCGCTGGCGGGCTGCACCGCCATCGTGGTGGATGACGGGATCGCCACCGGGGCGACGATGCGGGCCGCCCTGCGAGCAATTGCGAACCGCGGCGCCGCGCAGGTGGTGCTGGCCGTTCCGGTCGCGCCGCGGGAGGTCGTCGACGACATGCGCAGCCTGGCCGACAGGGTGATCTGCCTGGATGCCCCGGCCGATTTCTACGCGGTCGGCGAATACTACCGCGACTTTCCGCAAGTGACCGACGCCGAGGTTCAGGCGATCCTCGGGCGCGCTTGACGCAAGGTCGCGCTTCGCGTTGCGCCCAGCCGGTGTAGGTTGTCCGTGCAGCGGGAGGGCCATGGATGCAGTTCGATTACGTCATTCTGGGCGGCGGTTCGGCGGGCTCGGTCCTCGCCGCGCGGCTGAGCGAGGATCCGGCCGTCACGGTCTGTCTGGTCGAGGCGGGCGGCGGCGGCAACGACATCTTCATCCGCGCCCCTGCGATGGTAGCGGCGATGATCTCGGGGCGGCCGAAGATCAACAACTGGGCGCTGAAGACGGTGCCGCAGCCTGAACTGAACGGTCGGCGCGGGTTTCAGCCACGGGGCAAGGCGCTGGGCGGGTCGTCGGCGATCAACGCGATGCTTTACGTGCGCGGCCATGCGGCCGATTACGACGAGTGGGCCGCGCTGGGGGCCGAAGGCTGGGATTGGGCCTCGGTCAAGCCGTGGTTCCTGATGGCCGAGCGCAACCAGCGCGGCGCGGATGCCTTGCACGGTGCGGCGGGGGCCTTGCAGGTCGCCGATCAAAGCGCCCCGCGCCCGGTCGCGCGGGCCTTCGTGGACGCTTGCGAAGCGGTTCAGGTTCGCCGCAACGACGATTTCAACGGGCCGCAGCAGGAAGGGGCCGGGCTCTATCAGGTCACGCAGGTCTTCGACGGCCCGCACAAGGGCGAGCGTTGTTCCGCGGCGGTGGCCTATCTGTTCCCGGTGCTGAGGCGGGCGAACCTGACCGTGCTCACCCGCGCGCGCGCCGAGCGCATCCTGATCGACGGCGGCCGCGCCACCGGCGCGCTGATCCGTCGCCGGGGACGGCAGCACCGGCTGGAGGCGCGGCGCGAGGTGATCGTGTCGGGGGGCGCCTTCGGCTCGCCGCAGCTTCTGCTGCTGTCGGGCATCGGGCCCGAGGCGGAATTGCGCGCCCACGGCATCCCGGTGCGGCACGAGTTGCCGGGGGTGGGACAGAACCTTCAGGACCATCTGGATTACATCCTCAGCTACCGCTCGCTGCGCCCCGATGTGGTGGGCCTGAACCCCGGCGGGCTGGCGCGGCTGGCGCGGGCGGGGCTGCGCTGGCGCCGCGACGGCACGGGCCTGTTCGCGACACCCTTTGCCGAGGGCGGCGCCTTCCTGAAGTCCCGCCCCGAGCTTGCCCGGCCCGACCTGCAACTGCATTTCACGGTCGGCATCGTTGATGAGCATATGCGCAAGCTGCATCTGGCCGATGGCTATTCCTGCCACGTCTGCGTGCTGCGCCCCGAAAGCCGGGGCAGCGTCGGGCTGACCGACGCGCGCCCCGCTTCGGCCCCGCGCATCGACATGGGGTTCCTGACCGCTGCGGCCGACCTGACGGCGCTGATGACGGGCGCCCGCATCATGGAGCGGATCATGGAGGCGGAACCGCTGACACCCTGGCGCGGGCGGCGGTTCTACCCCAACGACGGTTCCGATGTCGCGCTGGAGGCCGACATCCGCGCCCGCGCCGATACGATCTACCATCCGGTCGGCACCTGCCGGATGGGGCGGGATGCGCTGGCCGTCGTCGACCCGTCGCTCAGGGTGCGGGGGCTGGCGGGGCTGCGGGTGGTGGATGCCTCGGTGATGCCGCGCGTCCTGGGGGGCAACACCAACGCCCCCACGATCATGATCGCGGAGCGCGCGGCCGACCTGATCCGGGCTGAGCGCTAGCCCCGCGCCGGAATCGTCAGGCCGCGCTGCACTGCCGGGCGGGCAAGAAAGCGGTCGAGGTAGGCGGGCACCGACGTCAGCTCGGCCCAGCCGACGATTTCGGCCGCCTGATAATAGTCACGCAAGGTCCGCAGCCAGGGGCCGATGGCGATGTCGGCGATGGAATACTCGCCCGCCACCCAGTCGCGATCCGCCAGCCGACCATCGAGCACACCCAGCAGCCGCGCCACCTCGGCAACATAGCGGGCCTTCGGTCGCGGGTCTTCGATCGCCTTCCCGGCGAAGTGGTGGAAGAAGCCGACCTGCCCGATCATCGGGCCGATGCCGCCGATCTGGAACATCAGCCACTGCATCACCTCATAGCGGGCGGCGCCCGACGGCAGCAACTGCCCCGCCTTTTCCGCCAGATAGATCAGGATCGCGCCCGACTCGAACAGCGGCAGCGGCTTTCCCCCGGGCCCGTTCGGGTCGATGATCGCGGGGATCTTGTTGTTGGGGTTCAGCGACAGGAACTCCGGCGTCATCTGTTCGTTCTTGCCGAAATCGACGAAGTGCGGCTCGTAGGGCAGCCCCGTCTCCTCCAGCATGATCGAGACCTTCACCCCGTTCGGCGTGGTCAGTGAATAAAGCTGGATCACATCGGGCCGGGTCGCGGGCCAGCGGCGGGTGATCGGAAAGCCGGTGAGGGTGGTCAAGGTTGCCTCCTCGGGCGTGACGCAGTTCGGCGAAATTTCCCCCCGACGGTAAAGGTTTTTGCTGCCTGCGCGAGGCGGAAATGCGATATTCTTCATCCGCAGGCGCCAGGAGAGCGCACGCAGGAACCTGTCAGTGGGGACACATATGCTCAAAGAGTTCAGAGACTTCATATCCAAAGGCAATGTCATGGACCTTGCCGTCGGTATCATCGTTGGTGCCGCCTTTACCGCAATCGTCAATTCTTTGGTCGCGGACCTGATCAACCCGATCATCGGCCTGATCCTCGGCGGCATCGACTTTTCGAGCATGTATTTCGTGCTCAGCGGCCACGTCGACCCCGGCATGGGCCTGAAAGCCGCGCGCGACACCGGCGCCGCGGTCTTCGCCTACGGCTCGTTCGTCAGCGCGATCATCAACTTCCTGATCATCGCCTGGGTCGTCTTCATGCTGGTCAAGGGCGTCAACGCGATCCGCGACGCCGCGATCCGGAAAGAACCGCCAAAGCCCGCCGCGCCGAAGGGCCCGACGCAGGAAGAACTGCTGGCCCAGATCCGCGACCTGCTGCAGGCGCGCACGGCCTGATTGAACGACTGGTGTGTGCCGTTTCCGTTGGCGGCTCGCACCAGGCCACCGCCCCGGCGGGCCTTTTCGTGCCGTTCGCGTTCGGATGACAGCCTTGAACGTTGCATCGGAGATCGCCCAAGCGGCTCTGCGGTCACGATGCGAGATTCACCTGAGGGCCGCACGGGGGAAGCTATGGACCTGACCATCAACTTTGTCTGGCGCGATCTTTCCGCGAATGTGATCGACGCGATAAGCGGCGAAACGGTCTACACGTCGGAAGTCCTGCTGATCGCAAGCAATGGCCATTACAAGGATTGGGTGAGCATGTACGTGCGAGACAAGCCTCGTCTGTTCCGCGTCGCCTGCGACCCGGCTGACGCCGATCACAGCACGCCCGACGCGCCCAGCACGCGGATCTGGACGCTGCTGCTGCGCAACGCCTTGGCCGAAGGCGGGCCGATCTATGAAAAGAAGGTGGTCCTCGACATCATGACGCAGACTCACGTCGAGATCACGATTGATCCTCTGATCCAACGGTCGACCTGACCGGCGCTCACCGCCCCGGAAGACCGGGGCGGTGCAGTTGCAAATCCCTTGAGTCAGACCGCGAGCGCGGCCTTCGCGTCGATCACCGGCAGGTTCAGCGCGGTGCCGACGGCGGCGTAGGTCAGTTTGCCCGCGTGGGTATTCAGCCCGGCCAGCAGATGCGGATCCTCGGCGCAGGCGCGGCGCCAGCCCTTGTCGGCCAGCGCCAGCAGGAACGGCATCGTCGCGTTGCCAAGCGCCAGCGTCGAGGTGCGCGCCACCGCGCCCGGCATGTTGGCCACGCAGTAGTGCAGGATGCCGTCCACCTCGTAGATCGGGTGCTGGTGGGTGGTGGCGTGGCTGGTCTCGAAGCAGCCGCCCTGGTCGATCGCCACATCGACGATCGCGGCGCCGGGTTTCATCGTGGACAGTTGCGCCCGCGTCACCAGTTTCGGCGCTGCGGCACCGGGGATCAGCACCGCGCCGATCACCAGATCAGCCTCGGCCACCAGTTCGGCGGTGTTGCCCGCGCTGGCGTAGACCGTCTTGAAATCACGCCCGAACACATCGTCAAGGTAGCGCAGGCGCGGCAGCGAACGATCCAGCACCACGACATCCGCGCCCATGCCCGCCGCCACCTTGGCCGCATGGGTGCCGACCACGCCGCCGCCGATCACCACCACGCGGGACGGGGCCACGCCGGGCACGCCGCCCAGCAGCACGCCGCGCCCGCCGTTCGCCTTTTGCAGCGTCCAGGCGCCGACCTGCGGGGCCAGCTTGCCCGCAACCTCGGACATCGGCGCCAGCAGCGGCAGGCCACCCATGCGATCCGTCACCGTCTCGTAGGCGATGGCGGTGACGCCCGAGGCCAGCAGGTCACGCGTCTGCGCGGCATCGGGGGCAAGGTGGAGGTAGGTGAACAGCACCTGCCCGTCGCGCAGGCGCTTGCGCTCGACCGCTTGCGGTTCCTTGACCTTCACCACGATCTCGGCCTCGGCGAAGACCTCTTCCGCCGTCGGCACGATCCGGGCGCCTGCCGCGATGTAGTCGGCATCGCTGAACCCCGAGCCGACGCCGGCATTGGTTTCGACCAGCACGGTGTGGCCATGCTCCACCGCCTCGCGGGCGGCGTGGGGGGTCAGGCCGACGCGGAATTCCTGCGGCTTGATCTCTTTCGGGCAACCGATCTTCATGGGGCATCCTCCCTGCAATCCATTGCCCATATTTTGGGCGCGGCTGCGCGCAATTGCTTTGAAAAGAGTAGTGGTGTTCGGGGGTATTTTCGGTAGAGTCTGCGAATATAAACGCCAATTTTCGTAGAAACGTGCGCCGAAATGACCCTTGACGCGACAGACCGCCGCATCCTTGAAGCCCTGCAGAACGCCGGGCGGATGACCAATGCCGACCTCAGCGAACGGGTGAACCTGTCGCCCTCGGCCTGCCATCGCCGCGTGCAGCGGCTGGAGGCGGACGGCTATATCCGCGACTATGTGGCCCTGCTGGATGAGCGCAAGATGGGGCGGCCGACCACGGTTTTTGTCGAAATCACCCTGTCGGGTCAGGCGGATGAGGTGTTGGAGGCGTTCGAGAAGGGGATCAAGCGCATCCCCGATGTGCTCGAATGCCACCTGATGGCGGGCACGGCGGATTACCTGCTGAAGGTGGTCGCGCAGGACACCGAGGATTTCGCCCGCATCCACCGCCAGCATCTGGCGCGGCTACCGGGGGTGGCGCAGATGCACTCGTCGTTTGCCCTCAGGACGGTGTTCCGGACGACGGCGATTCCGGTCTGAATCGGGGCACAGAAACCGCACCGAAAAGGCACCGAAAACACACCGACGTCGCACCGACGTTTTCCGCTTGCCGCCTCCGCGCACTCTGCCATGCTGGCTCGGCGCGCGAAGGTATCATGAGGGGTTGGCATGGCCAAAACCAAGCGCACGACTCCGCGCCTTTCCGACGCGGACCTGAGCCGGACCATCGACGACGCGAGCTATCAGAAGAAGCTCGCCAAGCTGACGCTGACGCTGGCCCGCATCCAGCAAGCCTATCTGGCCACCGGCCGCAAGGGCGTGATCGTGTTCGAGGGCTGGGACGCGGCGGGCAAGGGCGGCACGATCCGCCGCCTCGCCGCCGCCTTCGACCCGCGCAGTTTCAAGGTCTGGCCGATCGGCGCACCGCGCAACTACTACCTGCAACGCCATTTCCTGCTGCGCTTCATGGAACGGCTGCCGCCCTCGGGCGCGATCTCGGCCTTTGACCGGTCGTGGTATGGCCGCGTGCTGGTGGAACGGGTCGAGGCGCTGACCCCGAAGGACCGCTGGAAGGCGGGCTACCGCGAGATCACCGATTTTGAACGGATGCTGACCGATGACGGCATCCGCATCGTGAAGCTGTTTTTCCACATCTCGCCCGAGGAACAGTTGCGCCGGTTCGAGGAACGGTTGCGCGACCCGCTGAAACGCTGGAAGCTGAGCTACGAGGATTTCCGCAACCGCGCGCGCTGGGACGACTACGCCGGGGCGATCGACGAAATGTTGGCCAAGACCTCGACCGACTATGCGCCCTGGACGCTGATCTCGGCCGAGGACAAGCCGTTCGGGCGGATCGCCGCGCTGACGAAGATCGCCGAGGTGCTGGGCGAAGGGCTGACGCTGGAGCCGCCCGCGCTGTCGGAAGAGGTGATCGAGGCGGCGCTGAAACACTTCGCGCTGGAGCCGGGGTTTCTGGAGAAGCTCAGGGGGCGGACGGAGTGAGGGGAGGGCACTTGCTTGATGTGTCCGCAGACACATCGGGCCGCGCCTGCCTGCCCTCGGCAGGCGCGTTGCCGCGCCAGCCCAGGCAGGCGCGGCCCGATGAACGCGGTCTGGTCCAAGCTGCACCCCTCTTGCCCAACTGCCTTCGGCCTTATGGGCAAGGGGCCGGGCAACTCTCCACTGGAGAGTTGCCTTGTCGGCCCCCGCCGCACCCTTGCACCCGACGCGCCAGCGCCCCATGATCCCGCCCAAACCAATACGGAGATCATCTTGGACGCGCGTGTGACATGGGTCGAGGGCAAGACCTTCGTGGGGCAATCGGGCTCGGGGCATTCGATCGTGCTCGGTGCGGCGGAAATGCCGGGCGGGGCGACGCCGGGGCCCTCGCCGATGGAGTTGTTGCTGATTGGCACCGGGGGCTGTTCGTCGATCGACGTGGTGATGATCCTGCAACGCGGCCGCGAGCGGGTGGAGGGCTGCGAGTGCGTGGTGACCGCCGAGCGGGCGGAGGAAGACCCCAAGGTGTTCACCAGGATCAACCTGCACTTCATCGTCAGCGGGCGCGGGCTGTCGCCGACCAAGGTGGAGCGGGCGGTGCAACTGTCGGCGGAAAAGTACTGCTCGGCCTCGATCATGATGGCGAAGGCGGCGGAGGTGACGCACAGCATCGAGATGGTGGATACGACGGCCTGATCCGTGCCGGGGCCGGGGGTGGCTTGCCCTCGCGCCGCAGCGGTGGTGGAATCCCCGCAACCAGAGGGAGACGAATGATGAAGCCGATCGACCCCGCAGACCGCCGCATCGCGAGCATCGCGGAGGCGCCGTTTCAGCCGTTCGTCTATGACGACGGGCTGGCTCTGGGTGATTCCGTGCTGCAACTCGACGATAGCCGCCCGCTGGGGCAGGGCTTCCACGTCTACCGGATGCCCGCGGGCATGCGCAGCCGCAGCCACCGCCACAACGGGCACGAACAGTTCCTGATCCTGGAGGGCGAGCTGATCGAGAGCGACGGCACGGTGCTGCGCAAGGGCGATCTGGTGTTCTACCGCGACGGCACCGAGCACAATTCCTACACCCCGGATGGCTGCCTGCTGGCGGTGCACATCGTCGGGCCGGAATTCCCGCTGGAATAGGCGCCCATGCCGTGCGCCAGAAACGAAAAACCCCCGCAGGCGCTGCCTCGGGGGTCGTCCGGCGGCGGGTTGCCCCGCCAAGCAGTCGCTGACGTCAGAGACCGCCTTCGCGCTGGGCTTTCTTGCGCGCCAGTTTACGGGCACGCCGAATCGCTTCGGCTTGCTCGCGGGCACGTTTGACGGACGGTTTCTCGAAATGTTGCTTGAGCTTCATTTCACGGAACACGCCCTCGCGCTGAAGCTTTTTCTTCAGGGCCCGGAGGGCCTGATCGACGTTGTTGTCGCGAACGCTTACCTGCATGTGGTTGTCACCACCTTCCTAGGTTAAAGTTGCACGAATTGTGCAGGCCGGGGGCTTCTAGCAAAGGGGGCCGGGTTTGTCCACCGTCCGCTGGGGAGCTACATCCCGTGGGACAAGATGGAGGCGGCGATGAGCGAGACACCAGAGGCGATGCGGACGCGGCTGCTGGCGGCGGCGCTGGGCCATGTGCCCTTCGACGGCTGGAGCGAGGCGACCTTTCAGGCCGCCTGCCGCGATGGGGGGGTTGCGCCCGCGCTGGCCCGCGCGATGCTGCCGCGTGGCGCGGTCGATCTGGCGCTGGCCTATCACGCGGCGGGCGACGGCGCGATGGTGGAGCGGCTGAAGGCGGCCGACCTTGGCGCGATGCGCTTTCGCGACCGGATCGCCGCGGCGGTGCGGTTCCGGCTGGAAGCGGCGGACCGCGAGGCGGTGCGGCGGGGCACGACGCTGTTCGCCCTGCCGCAGCACGCCGCCGAGGGCGCCAAGGCGATCTGGGGCACGGCGGACCTGATCTGGCGCACGCTGGGCGATACCTCGGACGACATCAACTGGTACACCAAGCGGGCGACGCTGTCGGGGGTCTATGCCGCGACCGTGCTCTTTTGGCTGGGCGATGAGACGCCGGGGGCGCAGGCGACCTGGGAGTTTCTGGACCGGCGGATCGAGGATGTGATGCGGATCGAGACCGCCAAGGCGAAGGTGAAGGACAGCCCGGTGCTGTCGAAGCTGTTCGCCGGGCCCTTGTGGCTGATGGGCAAGGTCCATGCACCCAAGCCCTTGCCCGAGGGGATGCCGGGCGTTCTTGACCGGGGGCGGCAGCCATGATCCTGCCGGTGACGATGCGCGCGGTCGAGATCAGCCGCCCCGGCGGGCCCGAGGTGCTGGTGCCCTGCACGCGGCCGGTTCCGGTGCCCGGCGCGGGGCAGATCGTGATTGCGGTGGCCTGGGCCGGGGTGAACCGGCCGGACGCGCTGCAACGGGCGGGAGCCTATGCGCCGCCCAAGGGCGCCTCGCCGCTGCCGGGGTTGGAGGCGGCGGGAACCATCGCAGCGGTGGGGCCGGGCGTGACGCGCGGGCAGGTGGGCGATGCGGTCTGCGCGCTGCTGCCGGGCGGGGGCTATGCCGAATACGCGCTGACCTCGGCCAGCCATGCGCTGCCGATCCCGGAAGGCATGGGGCTGAAGGCGGCCGCTTGCCTGCCCGAGGCCTTCTTCACCGTCTGGACGAACGTGTTCATGCGCGGCGGGCTGAAGGCGGGCGAGCGGTTTCTGGTGCATGGGGGCTCATCCGGCATCGGCACCACGGCGATCCAGTTGGCGCATGCTTTCGGCGCACGGGTCTTCACCACCGCCGGATCGGCCGAGAAGTGCGCCGTCTGCGTCGGTTTGGGCGCCGAGCGGGCGATCAACTACCGCGACGAGGATTTTGCGGCCGTGTTGAAGGCCGAGGGCGGCGCCGACCTGATCCTCGACATGGTGGGCGGATCGTATCTGCCGCGCAATGTGCAGGCGCTGGCCGATGACGGGCGGCTGGTGCAAATCGCCTTTCTGACCGGACCGAAGGTGGAATTGAACTTCGCCGAGGTGATGATGCGGCGGCTGACGATCACCGGGTCCACCCTGCGGCCGCAGTCCGATCTGGCCAAGGCGCGCATCGCCGAGGGGCTGGAGGCGCAGGTCTGGCCGCTGCTGGCGGCGGGCCGGGTCGCGCCGGTGATCGATTCGGAATTTCCGCTCGATCAGGCGGCGGCGGCGCACGAGCGGCTGGAAAGCGCGGGGCATATCGGCAAGGTCGTGCTGAAGGTGCGGGGGTGAGGGGTGCCGCCGCGCTGGCTTTGACCCTCGGGGTCACGCTGGCGCAGGCGGTTGAAGCTGCGGATTGCCCGACCAGCGCCGATCTGGAGCGGGGGATCGAGTTCATGCAGATCTACCCACCCCTTATCATCGTCGTGCGGCGGCAGGGTGGGCAGCTTGTGGGTACGCTGACGGCTCTAATGGCCCCCCAAAGGGTTCACGGCATGCCACGCCGCTACATCGACAACCCTTCGCCTTACAGCTTCCGACCGACCACGGTTCCCTATCTGCCCCTTTTTGCACAGGGCGGGCCGATGTATCCCTCGCCGATGACGCGCGTCGAATACGGCACGGGCCCGATTGAGCCAAACGCGCTCGTCGTGCAGAAACACGCCGAGGCGCCGGTGCAGGAATTCGTGGGCAGCGAGGTCTTTGACACGGGGACGGCAAGCTGGGACGTCGTAAACTCCGCGCCGCTGACGATCGGAGCCTGCAGTTACCAAGCGGTCGACGTGCAGGAAACCGATGACTTTGCGCATTCCGGGAAAACCGTCTGGCAAGAGGTGGTGGCCCCTGAACTTGGGTTTGTCATCAGCCGATCTCTGGTCAGCGAGGCCGGAATGCCGATCCATTTTCCAGCCATCCATTTCACCGGTATAGCTCTCGCGCCCTTGCCCTGACCTTTCTTGACCTGGCGCATGGTACTTGCGGCCCCGGTTCCCCATATGGGGAGGTGTAAATGATCGCAGCAAGAGAGGATGCGATGACAGCGCACATGCAGATTTTGGACGGCTATCCCGCCGACGTTCTGGCGATCAAGGCCACCGGCGAAATCCGGCGTGAGGATTACGAGACGGTGCTGATCCCCGCGGTGAAGGCCAAGGTGACGGCCGAAGGGCGGCTGAAGCTGGTCTATATCCTCGGGCCAGAGTTTGCGGGCTACACCGCTGGGGCGATGTGGGACGATGCGAAACTCGGGTTTCTGCACATGGGCGATTTCGCGCGGGTGGCGGTGGTGACGGATGTCGAGTGGATCCGCGCGGGCGTGAAGATCTTTGCGCCGCTGATGCCCTGCCCGGTGCACGTGTTCGCGCTGAGCGAGTTGGAGGCGACGAAGGTCTGGATCGCCGAAAGCGGGGCGCCGACGGAACCGCATGAGCCGGGTGTGGATGTGACGCACAAGATGCCGCTGACCGAGGACATGATGCCGCCGAACCCGTGAGGGCTTACCGCACCGCGTCGATCTCGGCGGCGGGCAGAGGGCAGCGCGGGGCGGCGTCGGCCGGACAGGGGCGGGGCGTCAGGTCTTTGGTCAGGCAGATGCGTGCCTCGGTGATCAGGCCGTGGTCGCAGGTCACGGCGATGGCGGCGCGGGTCAGGCCGGGGTTGGCCTCAAGGAACGCATCCTCGATGACCGAGGGTTTCACATGCAGCGTCCGGTCGAGATGCGCCAGCACCGGCGGGATCGTGACGGCCTGATAGGCGCGCCGCGCGGCCGCGAAGTAATCCGCCGAGGCCAGACCGGAACAGCGGCCGTGTTTCTGCCACTCATGCCAGGCGAGGCCGGGGCCGCCCATGATGTCGGCCATCGCGGCGGTCTCGCCCCGGCTGGGGTCGTGCTCGCCGGTGCGGCAGTCGCTGGGGTAGCCGCTCTCGTTCTGCGGCCAGAGTCCGTGCAGGATGAAGCCGAGGCCGCGGCCGGGGGCGCATTGCGGATCGTGGCGGGCGTCGCCGGTCAGCGCGCACCAGTCGGCCGACCAACTGAGCGACAGCACGTAGTAATCGAACCGGCCCGCCGCATCGCCCGCGCGGGCCATCTGGGCCGCCAGCAGCAGCGGCAGGATCAGCAGGGCAAGGGCGCGCATTTTCTCTTTCCTCTTGACGGCGAGACGACTATATACACGCCCAACTTCCCGAAAACTGGAACCGCGGCCCCGGCCGCAGCCGTTTTCCCGGCTCGGGAGAGATTTGTAAAGGAGTGGTTCCGATGAACAAGCCCCTCATGGCGAAGGCCACGGCCGTCTGGCTGGTCGACAACACGACGCTGAGCTTTGCCCAGATCGCGGATTTCTGCGGGATGCACGATCTTGAGGTGCAGGGCATCGCTGACGGCGATGTCGCGACCGGGGTGAAAGGCTTCGACCCGATCGCCAACAACCAACTGGATCAGGCCGAGATCGACCGCGCCCAGAAGGACCCGGCCTACCGGATGAAGCTGAAGTTCTACGCCGCCGCCGTCGGCGAGGAAAAGCGGCGGGGCCCGCGCTACACGCCGCTGTCGAAGCGGCAGGACCGCCCGGCCGCGATCCTGTGGCTGGTGAAGTTCCACCCGGAGCTTTCGGATGGTCAGGTTGGCAAGCTGGTTGGCACCACGAAGCCGACGATCATGTCGATCCGCGACCGCAGCCACTGGAACATCTCGAACATCCAGCCGATCGACCCGGTCGCGCTGGGTCTGTGCCGCCAGTCGGAACTTGACGCGGCCGTGCAGGCGGCGGCGCGCAAGAAGGCTTCCGAAGGCGTGGTGATGACGGATGACGAGCGGCGCAAGCTGGTCTCGACCGAGCAATCGCTGGGCATGGCGACCGAGCCGAAGATGCCTTCCTCGATCGCCGGGCTGGAGCATTTCAAGCTGAGCGAAAAGGAAGAGAGCCCGGCGGATTACTCCGACGCCGAAAGCTTCTTCAACCTGCCGCACGGCGATGACGACGAAGACGAGGACGACGACAAGCGCTGAGGCGCATGTCGTTCAGGATCGGGGGCCCTGGCGGAAGCCGGGGCCTTTTGGTTTGGGCGGGGCCTTGGGGGGCGTCCGGATTACGGGACGAAGCGGACTCTGGTAAGATGGCAAAATTCGACCCTCCGTGGTTGGTTTCAACGGTGGGAAGTCTGCGAAAGCGCCTGCATCTGAATTTTTTCCTTGCCGTCCCGATCCAAGCCTTCCGAGGCAGAAAATTCACGAACGGATTTGACGGCTGGTGGCCTCTGGCTTAATGAAACTGATGCCTCGCTACGAGGGGCTATCTGCGTTGGAAAGGACTGAAAATGCGCCCTTTCAATATCGATTTCTTAGAGACATACGACGACGATTCGATCCTCACTGAACTTAAGGAACGTCTGAAAAACCTCCCGCTTTCGGCGTGATCTGGTAGACTTGGGCAAGCCTCCAGGGAGCCCTGCCGATGTCGAAACAGCCCGCCTTTCCCGGTCTTCGCGACGCGATGAAGAAGAAGCAGACACGGCGTGAACTATTTCTG
>NZ_CBAICG010000050.1:0-23923 GCF_964715405.1 Solirhodobacter sp.
AATCGCAGCCCGCACCTTTGGCGTCGTCGTTGCCTGCTTGTGAAGATGGATCAGCATGCCCGCACCCCGCTTCGAATGTCCCTCAGGATCGATCTTGCCATGAAAAATGAAGATCGCCGAGGGTCTATGTGATCATCAGGGATGGAACAGCTAAGCATTGGCCGCTCGCCACTCAATGCGCCTCTGCCCAGTTCGCGCCCTGCCCGGCGTCGACCGTCAGCGGCACCGAGAGCTTTACCGCCGGATCCGCGGCGCCCTCCATCACCGCTTTGGCGCGGGCGATGGTGGCGGCGACCGCGTCCTCGGCGACCTCGAACAGCAGTTCGTCATGCACCGTCAGCAGCATCTTGGCGTCCAGCCCGGCGATGGCCTGCGGCATGCGGATCATCGCGCGGCGGAGGATGTCGGCGGCCGCCCCTTGAATGGGCGCGTTGATGGCGGCGCGTTTGGCGAAGCCTGCGGTGGGGCCTTTGGCGTTGATCTCGGGCGTGTGGATCTTGCGGCCGAACAGGGTCTGGACGTAGCCGTGCGATTTCGCGAAGGCGATGGTGTCGTCCATGTAGGTGCGGATGCCGGGGAAGCGTTCGAAGTAGCGGTCGATGAAGGCCTGCGCCTCGGCGCGCGGGATGCGCAGGTTGCGGGCGAGGCCGAAGCCGGAAATGCCGTAGATGACGCCGAAGTTGATCGCCTTGGCGCGGCGGCGGATTTCGGGGGTCATCCGGTCGAGCGGGACATCGAACATCTCGGACGCGGTCATGGCGTGGATGTCGAGCCCGTCCCTGAACGCCTGTTTCAGCGCGGGGATGTCGGCGACGTGGGCGAGGATGCGCAGTTCGATCTGGGAGTAATCGAGGCTGACCATCACGCGGCCCTTGGGTGCCACGAAAGCCTCGCGGATGCGGCGGCCTTCTTCGGAGCGGACGGGGATGTTCTGCAGGTTCGGGTCGGTCGAGGCCAGCCGCCCGGTGTTCGCCCCGGCGATGGAGTAGGAGGTGTGCACCCGCCCCGTTTCGGCGTTGATGTGGGTTTGCAGCGCGTCGGTGTAGGTCGATTTCAGCTTCGATAGCAGCCGCCAGTCGAGCACGCGGGCGGGCAGATCGTGGCCCTCGGCGGCCAGATCCTCCAGCACGTCGGCGCCGGTGGCATAGGCGCCGGTCTTGCCCTTCTCGCCGCCCGGCAGGGACATCTTGTCGAACAGGATCTCGCCCAGTTGCTTGGGCGAGCCGACGTTGAAGGGCTCGCCCGCAAGCGCCTGAATCTCGGCCTCCAGCCCCGCCATCTTCTGGGCGAAGGCGTTCGACATGCGGCTGAGGGTGTCGCGGTCCACCAGCACGCCCGCCATTTCCATCGCAGCCAGCACCGGCACCAGCGGGCGTTCCAGCGTTTCGTAGACCGTGGTCACATGGGCGCGCGGCAGGTCGGGCTTGAAGCGTTGCCAGAGCCGCAGCGTCACATCGGCATCCTCGGCGGCGTAGGGCACGGCGTCATCAAGGGCGACGCGGTCGAAGGTGACCTGTGCCTTGCCGGAACCGAGCAGCGGCTTGATCGGAATGGGGACGTGGCCGAGATATTTCTCGGACAGGAAATCCATCCCGTGGCCGTGCAGCCCGGCGTGCATCGCGTAGGACATCAGCATGGTGTCGTCGATCGGCGCGACAGTCACCCCGTTGCGGGCGAAAATCTTCGCGTCGTATTTCATGTTCTGGCCGATCTTGAGGATCGCGTCATCCTCCAGCACTGGCTTCAGGATCGCCAGTGCCGCAGCCAGCGGCATCTGGCCCTCGACCAGGGCAGTGGAGCCGAAAAGGTCGCCGCCGCCTTGTTTGTGGCCCAGCGGGATGTAGCAGGCCTTCCCGGCCTCGACGCAGAGCGAGATGCCGACAAGCTCGGCCACCATCTCGTCAAGGCTGGTGGTTTCGGTGTCCACCGCCACATAGCCACGCTCGCGGATCTGGGCGACCCAAGCCTGCAAGGCGGCGGCATCGCGGATGCACTCATACGCCTTAGTGTCGAACGGCACCGCTTTCGGCGCCGCGCCGCCCGCTTCGGGGTCGGGGGCGGGTGCAGAGTCGGCGATCACCGGCGCCGCCACCTTCAGCTTTTCGGCCACGCGGCGGGTCAGGGTGCGAAACTCCATATCGGTCAGGAAGGCCATCACGGCGCCCGGATCGGGGGCTTGCACCTCGAGATCGTCCAGCGTCACATCCAGCGCCACGTCGCGTTTCAGCGTGACAAGCTGGCGCGAGATGCGGATCAGGTCGGCGTTGTCCAGCAGCGACTCGCGCCGCTTGGGCTGCGTGATCTCGCCCGCGCGTGCCAGTAGCGTATCCAGATCGCCGTATTCGTTGATCAGCAGCGCCGCCGTCTTCAGCCCGATCCCCGGCGCGCCCGGCACGTTGTCGACCGAGTCGCCCGACAGGGCCTGCACGTCGACCACCCGTTCCGGCCCGACGCCGAACTTCTCGAACACCTCGTCGCGGTCGATGCGGCGGTCCTTCATCGGGTCGCGCATCACCACGCCGTTGCCGACCAGTTGCATCAGATCCTTGTCGGAGGAGATGATGGTGACGTTGCCGCCCGCCGCGACCGCCTGCTGAGCCAGCGTGGCAATGATGTCGTCGGCCTCGTAATTCTCGGTTTCAAGGCAGGCGACGTTGAAGGCCCGCGTCGCCGCGCGGGTCAGCGGGAACTGCGGGCGCAGGTCTTCGGGCAGTTCGGGGCGGTTGGCCTTGTAAAGCGGGTAAAGGTCGTTGCGGAAGGTCTTCGACGAATGGTCGAACACCACCGCGATATGGGTCGGCGCCTCGTCGCCGTTCGTCCGGTTCAGCTCGTTCCACAGGATGTTGCAGAACCCCGCCACCGCACCGATCGGCAGACCGTCGGATTTGCGCGTCAGCGGTGGCAGCGCGTGATAGGCGCGGAAGATATAGGCCGAGCCGTCGATCAGATGCAGATGGTGGCCCTTGCCGAATGTCATTGCGATTGCTCCGCGGCTGCTACCGGCAGAGTATTGCCATGAAGTGGCGCGCGGCGAAACCCTGCGGGCCAGCGCAAGGAGGCAAGGCGATGCGGACCGTGCTGTGGGGGTTCGGCGGATTTCTGGTTGGCGGTGCGCTGGCCTTCGGCATCGGCGCGGTGCTGCCGTCGATCATCACCATCTCGACGTTCGAGGGCAGCTATGGGTTGGGTGTGGTGTTCGTCTGGACTCCGCTTGGTGCGATCGTCGGGGCGGTTGTCGGGGTGATCGTCGGGCTGGTGCGTGGCCGCTGAACCGCTCAGTGATCGTCGTGGGCGTGGGCGCGGTCGATCACGAACCTCTTGTCGCAGTAGCCGCATTCGACCCAGCCGGTGTCCTCGGGGATGGTCAGCCAGACGCGCGGGTGGCCAAGCGCGTGCGCACCACCGTCACAGGCCACTTTCCAGTGGGTGACGACCTCGGTCTCGGGGGCTTTGGTGGGCATCGGTGGCTCCGTTCCTGACAGGCTTGCCCTTGCGGGATAAGTCGCGCGCCGGGGGGCGTCAAGCCCGCGCTGGCGCGCGGTCGATCCGCACCTGATAGCAATTGTTCGCGGCCGAGCGGAGGTGGACATAGGCGATGTCGTTGCGGGCGAGCAGCAGCGCGGCCCGGTCGGGGATGCCGGGCGTCGCCACCACGCCCCCGGTGCCGCAGACGATGCGGTCGTCCGGCCCGTAGCCGCGCAGTATCCAGTGCGGCGAGGCGAGCATCGCGGGCAGGGCATCGCCGCCGCAGGGCGCACAGGGATCAGCGCAGGAGAAGATCGGCCCGGTTTCGGCATCGGGCTGCGGCGCCGGGACGGGGCGATGGGCAGGGCGGCGAAGCGGATCGGCAGGGCGAGCCCTCCTTGGCCACGCCAATCTGGCGCGGCGCGGCGCCTGCGCCGACCTGGATGCTGCGCAATGCGGCCCTCAGGCCGGCCGGACCAGCATGGGGCCCAGCGCACGCCCCGCCAGCACATGAACGTGCAGGTGCGGCACCTCCTGATGGCTGTGCGGGCCGGAGTTCGAGATCAGCCGGTAGCCGTCGCCCCCGTCGCCGGGCGGCAGGCCGAGCAAGGTGCAGACCTCGGCGACGGCGCGAGTGAAATCGAGGATTTCGGCATCCGGGGCGGCGGCGGCGAAGTGGTCGTAGTTCACATAGGCGCCCTTGGGGATCACCAGCACATGCGTGGGCGCCTGCGCGTGGATATCGTGGAAGGCGAGGCTGTGGGCGGTTTCCAGCACCGTCTTGTTCGGGATCTCGCCGCGCAGGATGCGGGCGAAGATGTTCTGGCTGTCGTAGGCGTAGGGCATTGCGATCCTCGGGGTCAGTCCACGTAAAGGTAGCGGGAGGCCGCGATCTCGCGCGCCTTTTCCATCGGCACGTCAAGGAAGGCGGCCAGTGCGGGAACATTCTCGTCGACGCTGGCGGCCTCGCGGATGCGGTAGAAGCCGGGGAAGTTCGCGTCGCCGATCCGGTCGCTTTCGAACTTCACGTCATAGCGGATCGTCGGCAGCAGCTTGTCGAGCGTGTCGCGCGGCGTCAGGTCACCGGCCAGACCGACGCGGCGGGCATGGCCGATCAGGTAGTCGTCGCTGAACTCACACTCCACCTCCAGCAGGCGGGTGGTGCAGCGGTCGGAAAAGAAATCCTGCATCAGGTCGACGTTCGCCGGGTCGATGCAGATCAGCAGCTTGTCGGTGGCGTAGTTGTCGAACAGCATCCGCATCAGCGCGCGGCGGTGGCGAGCGCGCTTTTCCACCGTGCTCTGGATGCCGCCAAGGTCGGGCAACGGCGCCGACTGTTCATTGAAGATGTAGTCGAGCGCCGGAAGGTTGGTGACCTGCCGCACCCGCTCGGTCAGCCGCTTGGCGACGTGCCATTTCTTGCAGGTCACGATCAGCAGCTCGCGCTCGCGGCCCAGCGTCGATTCCGCCTCCCAGAACCGGGGCGCGAACCGACGCCCGATGCGGCCGCGCCCGGTCAGGAACTGAAACAGCGACCGCCCCTCGTTCGAGATCGTGAAGCGGGCCGTGTCGTCGGTGTAAAGCTGCCCCAGCCGCGTCTTGAGCGCCGTGGCGTCGGGCGAGATCTTGCGCGCGAAGAGGTAATCCTGGCTCAGCAGCAGGTCGTAATGGTCGTTGTAGAAGGTCACCGGCATCCCGTAGTCGGTGAACATCAGGAACGTCAGCGTGCGCGAGCGAAGCTCGGTCTCGGGCACCAGATGGCGAACCAGGGTCTGGAAGAACGTCTCATCCGGAATCCAGGTGGTGCGGAAGAAGCGCATCACGTCGCGGCGGCGGTGGCAGAACTCCATCACCGCCTCGACCGTGCGGCGGCGCAGGCACCACCACTGGCTGCCGATCATGATCTGCAGGTCTTGCGGGATGCGTCGCGTCAGGCCGAGCCTTTTCTGCACCTCGACCGATTTGTAGAACAGCCACTTCCATTTCCGCTCGTTAAAGAAATGGCGGTAGATCAGCCGTTCTTCCTTCATCCCGGTCTTGATCCAGTCGGACCCGAGGAAATCGACCGACTCGATGTAATCGACCGGGTCGCGGTCCAGCATCTCGTGCGCGTAGGCCGCCGATTTGATCGGCATGCAGTCGCCCGACAGCATGTAGAAATGTGTCGCCCGCGGAAACGCCTTGAGCGCGGCCAGCGTGGCCTGGATCGTCGCCTCGACCAGGCTCCATTCGCCCCAGCCGCATTTGATGCGGCGGCGCGCGAAGGTGACGGAAGGGTTGTCCTTCAGCGCGGCGCGGATGCGGTCATAGGGCGCGCGGCCCGCCCGGCCATCGAAATGAATCGACACGAAATCCCCCGCCGCGGTCAGGCGGCGGGCCTGCGCGACGATTCCTTCAGGGTCCTTGTGGGACAAAAGGATATAGGCGATTCGTGCCATTCAGGCCCCTTGGCGGCGGCGGCTGACGTGATGATGCCTAGATAGCGTGAACGGTCATTGAAAAGACAGCGTTTCTTTGGTCTGTTGGCGCGGATTGGCGGGATCGGACGACGAGCCCCGGCCCCCGGAATGAAGGAGCGACACGGATGGGCTTTCCCGGCACCTGGATGACCGAGAGCGAGAGCATGGTCTATCGCGTCGTCCCCAAATGCGCCTGCTCGACGATCGGGCAGATCATGTTCTATTCCGACCACGGCCGCTTTTTCGACGGCGACATCCACGACGCGACCGAAGGCCTGCACAAATGGGCGTCGGAGGCGAGCCAGAAGCTGATCGAGCGGAACGTGAAGGCGCACAAGTCCTATGCCTTCACCTGCGTGCGCAACCCCTACACCCGCATCCTGTCGTCGTTCTTCGACAAGATCTGCGGCATCCAGCGCAACGGCAAGCGTTACCGGGGCAACCTGGTGCCGCTGTTGGTGCAGAAATACGGCGTCGAGGTCGGCGGGCCGGACGGCAAGGACGAGTTCGACCAGATCCGCAGTTTCCGGCGGTTCCTGCTGTTTGCGCGCGACACCATCCGCTGGCGCAAGCCGATGGAGCCCGACATCCACTGGTCGGCGATGGCGGGCCATGTCTCGACCTTCATCGCCAACGGCGGACGCTACGACCACATCTTCTTCACCGAGAAATTCGACGAGGGGATGCAGGTCGTGCTGGACCACGTTCCGGTGGCGCATCCGGTCGATCTCAAGACCATCCCGCGCTTCAACGAAAGCGAGGGGCATGGGCCCAAGCGCGCCCACCCGGTGGAGGCGTATTTCGACGACCTGTCGATGCATCTGATCTGGGAAATCTACAAGAAGGACTTCCAGTTGTTCCGCTACGACTTCGAGAACCCGGCCAACAAGATGCCCAAGGGCGCAGTCGATCTGGACGAAGTGCACGCCAAGCTGGGCGACTGACCGCTCAGCCTTCCGGCGCAAGCGGCCGAAGGTCGGCAAGCTGGGTGGACCGCATCGCGGCGGGAACCGCGACGGCGGGGGCGAGGTCGGCGATCAGCAGCGCCTCGCCGGGGCCCGCGCTGGCCAGCATCACGCCGTCGGGCCCGACGATGCAGGAGCCGCCCGAATAGACCAGATCGCCCTCTGGGCCGCTCAGGTTGGCGTAGGCGATCGTCACGCCGTGGTTCACCGCCTGCGCGGGCACGGTCAGGCGCGGCACATGGTGGAACGGCACCGGATTGGCGGTCGGCACGATCAGAAGCGTGGCCCCGGCAGCGGCATTGGCGCGCACCAGGGGGGCGAATTCCACATCGTAGCAGATCATCACCCCGCAGCGGACACCGTCGAAGTCAAAGAGGCACAGCCGGTCGCCGGGCACGAACAGAGCCTGTTCGCGCGGGCCGTAAAGCTGCACCTTTCGGTAGCGGGCCAGTTCGTGGCCGGTGCCGTCGAACACCAGCGCGGTGTTGCGCAGGGCCGCGCCATCGCGTTCGGCCAGCCCGATTGCCAGCCCGCAGCCGGCGGCGCGGGCGAGGCCGGACAGCCGCCGTTCCCATCCGCCCCCGGCCGGTTGGGCGAGCGCGGGAATGTTGCCGTGGTTGTAGCCGGGCAGGTAGAGTTCGGGGAACACCACCAGCCGCGCCCCGGCGGCGGCCGAGGCGGTCAGCATCCGCGCGACGGTGTCGAAGGCGCGGGCGATGTCGCCGTCCGGCGATGGCCCCTGATAGACCGCGATGATCATCGGTGCGCCGCTCATTCGGCGGCCAGTGGCAGGGCCGCACGGCCGGACTCGTCGGCGACGCGGGCGATGACGCGGGCGAGCATCTCGCGCACCGCATCAAAGCCGGGGCCGGGCTGGATCTGCACCTCGTCCATGTAAAGCGCGCGGTCGATTTCCACCTGCACCACATGCTGTCCATGGGACGGGTGCCCGTAGGCCTGCGCGATGTAGGCCCCGGCAAAGGGCGCGTTGCGCGCCACCCGCAGGCCCTCGGCGGCAAAAGCAGCCTCGATCCGCTCCATCACCTCGGGCGCGGCGGCGGCGCCGAAGCGGTCACCCAGCACGACGTCGGGCCGGGCCCGGCCGACCTGCCAGTAGCCGTCGATCGCCTCGTGCGGCATCGAATGGCAGTCGATCAGGATCACTTCGCCATGCCGTGCCTGCGTCTCGCGCAGAAGCGCCTGCAACTGCGCATGGTAGGGCAACCAGACCGCATCGAGCCGGGCCTGCGCCTCGGCGAGCGCGATCTTGCCGCGGTAGATCGACCGACCGTTCGCCACGACGCGCGGGATCACGCCAAGCCCCGCGCTGATGCGCGGGTTCATTGCGGCGCGCGGCGCCTGATCGACCACCGCCGGGTCCAGTTCGTCCATCGCCCGGTTGAGGTCCACATAGGCGCGCGGCGCGCGGGCGACCAGCAGCGGCGCCCCCGCCTGCGGCGCATCGGCGAAGAGCAGGTCGACAAACGCATCCTCGGACGACCGGATCATCCGCTCGTCCAGCACACTGGCCGCGAGGAAGGCGGCCGGATACTCCCGCCCGCTGTGCGGCGAGGCAAGAACCAGCCGCGACGACGCCACGGCCGGCCGGAAAAGATCGTAGGCGGGATGGGTCATCGGGCCTCCTTCCGGCATTGTTATAGCGGGAATTCCGGCGTTGCCAAAACCTCTTGAACAGGTTGGCGACTCCTTCTATAGACCTGCGGACCGACGCGGTTCCGCCCGCGTCCCTTTTGTTTTGGGGCAGGCGGAGTTGATCGGTTCGGGGCGCGTAGCTCAGCGGTAGAGCACTACGTTGACATCGTAGTGGTCACAGGTTCGATCCCTGTCGCGCCCACCATCCACCGCCTTCGGGTTGCGCAAGCGCCGATGGTACCGTTAATTTCATGGCGCACGCGCGCCCGGACCAGGAGAAGACCGATGAAGGTCAGAAATTCGCTCCGCTCGCTGAAGGCGCGTCATCGCGACTGTCAGATCGTGCGCCGCAAGGGTCGGGTCTATGTGATCAATAAGACCCAGAAGCGTTTCAAGGCGCGTCAGGGCTGATCCGCCCGACACGCCCCGAGACGCCGATGTGAAAAAGCCGCCGCGCGCAAGCCCGACGGCCTTTTTTCATGACCGCGCGGATCAGGTGCCGCGGCGCAAACGCAGCCACGAGCTCAGGCCCAGTGCGAAACCGCCCGCCGCCAGCACCTCGTTGATCATGGTGTATTCCGTGGGCTCGGTCCCGCCGCCCGCCAGCGCGAGATAACCGAAGCACAACACCGCGCCAAAACCGACAACACACAGTATCGAGCAGGATTTCATCGGGGTCTCCTCCACCGTCTGTCCTCCGGGCGAAGCGATTCGCGCGCCGTCCCGGCTCCTTCACGGGAAATAGTAGCCGTTTTTCGCATATATCAAAGCGAAACCTGCGGCACGCTGCCGCGTGGCAGCCTGCCGCGCGCGGGCGCTGGCCTGGAAACGAGGCTTGGCGGCAGGGCCGCGCGGCGTCTGCACCCGTTCGTGCGATTTTCGCAACAGCCCCGGTGATCCGATTTCGCGGCCCCGCCGTAATCCGGTCATGCTGTGCGAATTCGAGCCTTTGCAGATTGCGGATGCGCCGCCTGACGGTGGTCCCTATGCTGTCGGCACGAGGCACTTGCAGCGGCGGAACGGGCTTGCTCCACGGATGACCGGACGTATGGACGACACCGACGGGGTGCAGCTTCTGCTGCGCATCCGCGACCATCAGGACCGCGCGGCCTTCGCGGAATTGTTCCGCCATTACGCCCCGCGGGTGAAGGCCTTCCTGATGAAGTCGGGGGCCAGCCATGCGCTTGCCGAGGAATGCACACAGGAGGTGATGGCCACGCTGTGGCACAAGGCGCACCTGTTCGATCCGGGCCGCGCGAGCGTGGCCACCTGGGTCTTCACGATCGCCCGCAACCGCCGCATCGACGCCATCCGCAAGGCGCGCCGCCCCGAGCCGGAAGACCTGCCCTGGGGCCCCGAGGGCGAGGCCGACCCGGCGGACGCGCTGGAACTGCAACAGGAATCCGCACGGCTGGGCGAGGCCATCGCCCTGCTGCCCGCAAAACAGCGCGACCTGATCGAACGGGCCTATTTCGGCGACCTCTCGCATAGCGAGATTGCCGCCCAGACCGGCCTGCCGCTTGGCACCATCAAGTCCCGAATCCGGCTGGCGCTGGAGCGCCTGCGCCATCAGATGACATGAAAAGACGAATGAGCACCATCAGACACCATATCTCCGACGAAATGCTGATCGCCTATTCGGCCGGAACCCTGCCCGAAGCGTTCAGCCTGGTCGTGGCCGCCCATGTCTCGATGTGCGACACCTGTCGCGCCGCTCTGTGCGCCTTCGACGCCCTGGGGGGGGCCGTGCTGGAGCGCTGCGGGTCCGCCAGGGTCTCCGACGGCTGCCTTGCGGCGACGCTGGAGCGCATCGCCCTTGGCGCCACATCGAAGCCGCGCGCCTGCGGCAAGGACGCGGTTCTGCCGGGGCCCGTGGTCGATTACGTGGGCGGTGGAATTGACGCCGTGCGCTGGCGCCCGATCGGCGGCGGCCTCCGGCAGGCGATCCTGCGCACCGACCGGGCGGCCACGGCCCGCCTTATCTACATCCCGGCCGGAAGTGCAGTTCCCGACCACGGCCACCGGGGTGCCGAACTGACGCTGGTGTTGCAGGGCGCATTTCGCGACGAAACCGACCGCTTTGCCCCCGGCGACGTCGAGACTGCGGCCAAGGATTTGACGCACAAGCCCGTCGCCGAACCGGGCCAAGCCTGCATCTGCCTTGCGGCAACCGACGCACCGCTGCGGTTCCGGTCGCTGCTGCCGCGCATCGTCCAGCCGTTCTTCCGCATCTGAACGATCATTCACCCACGGATCCCAGCGGCCAGGACTGGCCCCCCATGTATCAGCGTGACATGATCTTTCGCCACCAGAAGGTCATGTGTCGAAAGCTCAACGCCCTGATCCTCCGCCTTCACTTCGGCCTCGCCGAGCGCAAAAACGAAGATTCGCCTTGCATCAAGCCCGTCGCCTGGCCACAGAACCTCGACGCAGGCATTTGGGCCACCCCGCGCCATCATCACATTGAAATCCTCGCTGACGCCCGTCACCCCGGTTGCCCTCAGCGCCACATCACCGGAAAACGCGATCGGCCGGAGCGGATCGGCCCGCAGCCGCATCCCCTCGCCGACCAGATCGAAGCCCGGTCCGGAAATGACCGTCAACACCCGGTCGATCCCGGGAAACAGCGAAAACGGCCCATCTTCCGCCACCGTGGCCATCGAAAGCCGCAAGGAAACCGCCCCGTCCACGTCCTCGCGCCACATCTCCACGGTGACGCCGCGCCCGTTCGCCCAGGGCATCCGCCGGTAGTCGGCGCGGGTGAGGTGCTGCATCAGAGGCCTTTCCTGGCGACCAGTTCAGGCGGGGGGGACACGGGATCGGGGGCCAGTTCCTCGAAATCGAAGTTGTCAAGCCGCTGCGCCCGCCGCGCCGCCTTGTCCGACGACAGCCGGATCTCGCGCACGTCGTTCTGCGCCTGGGAAAAATGCGTATCCAGCCGCTCCACCCTCTCGCCCAGCCGCCGGACATCCTCGAACAGCATGTGCAATTCGCGCCGGATCGCCCCGGCCTGTTCGCGCATCCGTGCGTCCTTCAAGACCGCGCGCATCGTGTTCAGCGTCGCCATGCAGGTGGTCGGCGAGACGATCCAGACCCGCGCCGCAAAGCCCTCGCGCACCACCTCGGGGAAGTTCGCGTGCAATTCGGCGTAGACCGCCTCGGAAGGCAGGAACATCAACGCCCCATCGGCGGTTTCACCCTCCAGGATGTATTTCTCGGAAATCGCCCGGATATGTGAACGAACCGACGTTCGCATAAACCGCGCCGCCTCGGCCAGTTCCGACGGCGTGGAGGCCCGCCGCAGCGCCTCGTAGGCCTCCAGCGGGAACTTCGAATCTACGACGATCGGGCCGGGCGGGTTCGGCAAGTGGATCAGGCAATCCGCCCGCCGCCCGTTCGACAACGTCGCCTGCATGGTGTAGGCGTCCGACGGCAGCGCCTTCTGCACGATGTCATGCAACTGGATTTCGCCGAATGCCCCGCGGGTCTGCTTGTTCGACAGGATATCCTGTAAACTCAGGACGTTGCCAGACAGCTTCTCGATGTTCGCCTGCGCCTTGTCGATCGTTTCCAACCGCTGCTGCAACTCGCCCAGGCTGCGCGCCGTGCGCGTGGCCGAGCCGGACAGGTTCTCCGTCATCCGCGCGCTGACCTCGGCCAGCCGCGTTTCCATCACCTTCAACATCGCGCTTTGGGCATGCGCCTGCGCTTCCGAAACGTGGTGCAGGCCGCCCGCCAGTTGCTGCTGGCCGTCGGAGAGTTGCTGTACCCGGTGGCCGACCTGATTCATCTGGTAGAGCAACGGCTCTGTCATCCGCGCCGACCGCCCCGCCGCGCGCAGCACGAGCACCAGTAGCAAAAGCACCACGCCCGCCGCGCCAAGGCCCGCGATCACCATCGGATCGTCCAGCGCCACCAGATGCCCGCCGATCGTGATCATGTGCGGCCGAACAACCGTTCGATATCCGCCAGCCGCAGTTCGACATAGGTCGGGCGGCCGTGGTTGCACTGGCCGGAATGCGGTGTCGCCTCCATCTCGCGCAGCAGCGCGTTCATCTCTTCGGCGCGCATATGGCGGCCGGAGCGGACGGAACCGTGGCAGGCCATCCGGCTGAGCACCGCGTCGATGCGCGCTTGGACATTCCGGCTGTCGCCCGCTTCCGAGAGTTCGTCGAGAATGTCGCGCAGCAACCCCTTCACATCGACCTGCCCCAGGATCGCGGGCGTCTCGCGCACCGCGACGGCGCCGCGCCCGAACGGCTCGACCCCCAGCCCAAGCCGCGCCAGGTCCGCCGCCATATCCAGCAGCCTGGCGGCCTCTGCGTCGGAAAGCTCAACGATTTCAGGGATCAGCAGCGCCTGCGCAGCGATCCACTTTTCCGCCATCTGCCGCTTCAGCCGCTCATAGACCAGCCGTTCATGCGCGGCGTGCTGATCGACGATGACGATCCCGGTTTCGGTCTGCGCGATGATGTAGTTTTCGTGCACCTGCGCCCGTGCGGCACCTAGCGGGCGTGTCTGCGCCGCCTCGTCCAGGGGTGGTTCGATCCGGGCCGAGGGCGCCTCGGCGAAGCCGGTCACCGGGGCCTGCCATTGGGAAGCCGCGCGGATCGCGCCCGCCGAGGGCCGGTCCATCTGGTAAACCCGCGCCTCTGGCCGCAGCGCGTCCAGCGCGGCCGCCCCGACGGTGGTGGACGCCCGATGCCCCGCCCCCGCCAGCGCCTGCCGCAGCCCCGACACGATCAACCCGCGCGCCAGCGCCGGGTCGCGGAACCGGACCTCGGATTTTGCCGGATGAACGTTCACATCGACCAGTTGCGGATCGCAGGACAGGAAGAGTACCGCCGCCGGATGCCGGTCCCGGCCGAGGAAGTCGGCATAGGCCGCGCGCAGGGCGCCATACAGCATCCGGTCCTGCACCGGACGGCCGTTCACAAACAGATACTGCGCCACCGAAGAACCGCGCGAATAGGTCGGCAGCGCGGCATAGCCGGTCAACTGGAATCCCTCGCGCTCCAGGTTCAAGCGCAGCGCGTTTTCGGCGAACTCAGGCCCCAGCACAGTCGCCAGCCGCCCGTGCAGGGCGTCGAACAGATCGCCGCTGCCCGCGTCGGCGCGGAACATCACGCGCCCCTCGCCCTCGCTCACATCGGTCAGCCGGAAGCTGACGTAGGGCGCGGCCATCGCCAGCCGCCGGATCACCTCGGCCAGCGCCTGCGCCTCGGCCCGGTCTGTGCGCAGGAACTTCAGCCGCGCGGGGGTTGCATGGAAAAGATCACGCAGTTCGACGACGGTGCCCCGGCTCAGCGCCGCCGGCGTGACGGCGCCCAGACGGCCACCCACCACCTCGATCCGCGCCGCCTCTTCGCCGCCGGTGCGCGAGGTGATGCTCAGCCGCCCGACCGCGCCCAGCGAGGGCAGCGCCTCGCCGCGAAATCCAAAGCTGTGGATGTTCAGCAGGTCCGAGCCGTCGATCTTCGATGTGGCATGGCGCGCCAGCGCCAGCGGCAGGTCGGCGGCCGACATGCCGCAGCCGTCGTCGGTCACCCGGATCAGCGTCTTGCCACCGTCGGCATAGTCCACCGTGACCCGCCGCGCGCCCGCATCGAGCGCGTTTTCCACCAGTTCCTTCACCGCCGAGGCAGGTCGTTCGACCACCTCGCCTGCCGCGATGCGGTTGATCGCGCCCTCGTCAAGCTGCCGGATGACCGGGCGGGTGGGGCTTATCTTGGGGGTCGCGACGTTCATGCCACCAGAATTAGCATGGCCGGAAAGATTCGGCCACTGTCATCCCGGCGTCACACCCGGTCAGTTGGGCGGGGTCACGCCCTGCGGCGGGGCGCTTGGCGTGGCAAGGCCCACGGCCCGCCAGCGCGCCAGTTCGGCGTATTGGTCCAGCGTCATGCTCTTGTAGGCCTGGAAATAGACCGTGTGGCCAAAGAGCCTGTCCAGCACTCTGCCGTTGTGGGTGCGGCGGAATTTCAGGTCGGCGGCATCCAGATCGGTGCGGATCGTGGGCGAAACGCCGTAACGGTCCGCCGCCGCCACCAGGGCGCCATCGGCCACTGGCACGCCGCCCGCCTTCATCGCGCCGGGTTTGCCGCCGAGTGCTGCCACCGCATCGGCATTCGGCGTCGGGTCGGCAAGGTTGCTGCCGCCCGGCGTCGGCGCGGGCAGCGCGCTCATGTTTTTCGGCATGTCGAGCGGCTTCGACGGCAGAATCGCGAACTCGTCGGGGCTGTTGCTCTGCGAGTGCAGGTTCATCAGGTGCGGCTGGCGATCGCCGCCACACCCGGCCAGCACCAGAACCGCCGCCAAGGCGATCCCGAATTTGCCGTGCGCTGCCCGCATGTAAGCCTCCAAAACCCCGTCTCCGTCCGTCTTTATCGCATTGATCCCGGCCCGTCACGGGTGTTCTGCCGCCCGGTCAGCAGCACCAGCCCGACCGCGCCCAGAAAGACCGCGACATCGGCAAGATTGAACGAGAACGGGTTGTGCATTCCGCAGCAGGACATGTTCAGAAAATCCGCCACCGCACCATGGATCACCCGGTCGATCACATTTCCGAGGGCGCCGCCGATCAGCAGGCCCGCCGCGATCTTCGAGGGCGTGCCGTGCCCCTCATGCCCGACCCAGCGCCAGACCCAGGCCGCAATGCCCAGCGCCACCGCGATCAGAATCCAGCGCATCAGGGCGACATCGTTGGCGAGCAGGCCGAAGTTCACGCCCTTGTTCCATGCCATCTGGAAGTTGAGGAACGGCGGGAAGACCGCGGTCGTAAAGCCTTCCTGAAGTCGAAGCCCGTAGATAACGGCGATCTTGCTGATCTGGTCGATGGCCAGAACAATCAGCGCGGTCTTTGCGGCGATCTTCATCCCGTGCTCCTCAGTGCCGGAAGTGGCGTTGGCCGGTGAACACCATCGCCAGCCCCGCCACATCCGCCGCCGCGATCACATCCGCGTCATTCATCGAGCCGCCGGGCTGGATCACCGCTGTCGCCCCCGCCTCGGCCGCCGTCAGCAGGCCATCCGGGAACGGAAAGAAGGCATCCGAGGCGACCACCGAGCCTTGGGTCGGCGATGCGGCGAGCCCCAACGCCGCCGCCATGTCGTCGGCCTTGCGGGCGGCGATGCGGGTCGAATCGACCCGGCTCATCTGCCCCGCACCGACGCCGACGGTCGCGCCGTCCCTGACATAGACGATGGCGTTCGATTTCACATGCTTGGCGACGGTCCAGGCAAACAGCAGATCGGCAATTTCGGCCGCGGTCGGCGCGCGTTTGGTAACGACCTTCAGGTCGACCGCGTCGATATGGCCGGTGTCGCGGTCCTGCGCCAGAAAACCGCCCGCCACCTGCCGGAAGGTCAGCCCCCCCGCCCTGGGGTCCGGCAGCGCGCCGGTGGTCAGCAGGCGCAGGTTCTTCTTCGCGGCGAAGACCGTGCGCGCGGCCTCGTCGGCGTCGGGCGCAATCACCACTTCGGTGAAAATCTTCACGATCTCTGCCGCCGTCGCCGCGTCCAGCGGCCGGTTCAGCGCCACGATGCCGCCAAAGGCCGAGGTGCGGTCGCAGTCGTAGGCCCGTTTGTAAGCTTCCAGCAGCGTCGCGCCGCGCGCCACGCCACAGGGGTTGGCGTGCTTGATGATGGCGCAGGCCGGGCCGTCATCCGGTGCGAATTCGGCCACCAGTTCGAACGCGGCATCGGTGTCGTTGATGTTGTTGTAGCTCAGTTCCTTGCCCTGCCACTGCCTCGCGGTAGCGACGCCGGGGCGGTTCGAGCCGTCCCGATAGAACGCGGCGCCCTGATGCGGGTTCTCGCCATAGCGCAGCGTCTGCGCCAGCGTTCCGGCGAAGGCCCGCCGCCGCGGCGCGGCTTCACCGATCGCCCCCGCCATCCAGGTCGACACCGCCGCATCATAGGCCGCCGTGCGGCCATAGGCCATCTGCGCCTGGCGCTGGCGGAACGCCAGGCTGGTCATGTCGTCGTGCGCGTCCAGTTCCGCCAGCAGCGCGCCATAGTCCTGCACGTCCACCAGCACGGTGACAAAGGCGTGGTTCTTCGCCGCCGCCCGAATCATCGCCGGGCCGCCGATGTCGATGTTCTCGATGCAGGTGTCATAGTCCGCGCCCTTCGCCACCGTCGCCTCGAACGGGTAAAGGTTCACGATCAACAGGTCGATCGGCTCGATCCCGTGCTCGGCCATCGCCGCCAGATGCGCCGGATTGTCGCGCAGCGCCAGCAGCCCGCCATGCACGGCCGGGTGCAGCGTCTTGACGCGCCCGTCCATCATCTCGGGGAAGCCGGTCACATCCGCCACGTCGCGCACCGACAGCCCCGCCGCGCGCAATTCGGCCGCGCTCCCCCCGGTCGAGAGCAGGTCCACCCCGCGCGCCGCCAGCGCCTGCGCCAGGTCCAGCAGGCCCGACTTGTCGGAAACGGAGATCAGCGCGCGGCGGATCGGCAGAAGATCGGTCATCCTCGGGTGGTCCTCTCGGTCTCGGGGTCAGTCGGCGGCGAGGTCATCCCGCTCCAGGTCGCGAATGGCCAGCGGGGTATCCTGCGCCTTCGACAAGGTCCAGCGAATCTGGCTCGCGGCCTCGGCAACCTCGGCGGCAAGGACGATCTGCCGCGTCGCGCGCGGCTTCAGGCGGCCCTTTTCCAGATAGACCGACGGGGCAAGCGTCAGTGCCGCCGCGCCTTCGAACCGGAACACCCAGATCTCGCCGCTTTTCAACGCCAACGAGACGGCGGTGCCGCCAAGGTCGATCTCGGCGTCCACATCCGGGTGCAGATGGAACCGGATGGCAAAGCGCACCGGACCGCCCTGCGCCGTCACCACCTTCAACCGCGCCTGTTCCGCCTCGGTCATGGCGCCCAGCGTATCCTCGCCGGTCAGCATCCGCCCGTCGGCGGCAAGGTAGAGCCCGCGCATGTGGGTCAGCCCGTGCGTGGCCAGATAGCCGTTGTGGCCCGCCAGCAGCCCCTGCCCCGCGGGCCCCGGCTCCAGCCGCAGGTGGATGATCGCGGCGCGGTCCAGCAGCAACTCGCGCGGGGTGCCCGACGCGGCCGCCACCGGCCCGAGGCGTGACGACGAGAACCCCTCGATCGCCAGCGTCGTATGCGACGGCGTCGCCCGCCCGGCGCGGCGCCATTCCGGCCCGAAGGGCGCGCCCGATCCGCAGTTGACGATCAGCGGCCGCCGCCCCGACGTCAGTTCGAGCGCCAGCGTCGAGGCGTGCGCGTTGGCCGAAGCCGCGGCCTCGGGCGGCGCCGCCGCATCGACGATCACGCTGGTCCGCCCGCCCGAGAGCCGCGCAAAGCCCATCGCCAGCCCGTCCGGATGCGTGGCCCGCACGCCGGAACTGGCCAGCGCATGATCCAGCCGCCCCTCCAGCCCGCGCCCGCCGCCGTGAAAGCGCGCCAGCCCGCCGTCCGAATGGCGTAGCGCGCGCAGCGTCGGCGCGATGCGCTCGATCGCCGCCTGATGCGCGGGCGTCGCCATCCGCCCCGCCTCGGCCAGCGCCTGCGCGGCCCAGGTCAAGAGCGTGAATACCTCCAGCAGTTCTTCCGGGTTGCGCGTCGGAATGCCGCCCTCGCCGTCGATCTGGTCATCGCATTCGCGCGCCAGCGCCGCCGTGGCCGGGGCGACATGTTGCTCCATCCCGGTCAGGGCCAGACCCGCATAGACCAGCCCGGTCAGCGCCTCGAATCGCGGCAGGCCGGGCGAAGCCGCCGCCCAGCGGCGCGACAGGAAATTGGTCTGCTGCGCCAGGCTGCGAAAATAGGCCTCGGCGGCCGGGCGCTGCTGGCCCGACAGCAGGAACAGCGCGTGGTTGATCCAGCGGATCAGCCGCCGCCCGGTCAGGTCCGGGGTCCAGCCCGGCCCGCGCCCGCGGCCGTAGCGGGCAATCCAGTCGAACGTCCAGGCCTGCGCCCGCGTCCGCGCCGCGCCGTCGCCCACCGCCGCCAGATCGTCCATCCAGGCGAACCCGTGCAGCGCCTCTTCGAAGCTGGGATCGGGCATCGGCAAATCCCAGACGCCCACCCCCGGCCCCTCGATCAGGTAACCCGCCAGCAGGAAGTTCCCGGCCACCAACTGGCGCCCACGCGCGAAACTGCCGATGGTGCGCGGTTCGGGCTGCGAGACAAAGCCGGTCGCCGGGCGCGCCAGCGTCGCCATGCGCGCGCGCCAGCGATTCGCCAGCCGGGCCTTTCGCAAGGTCCAACCGTCGCCCTGCCGCCCGCCTGCCGTGCCGCGCTCTGCCATGCTGGGTTCTGTGCCGATGCTGCTCCGGGCCTGTTCCGACCCGCACCGAACCATAGCGTCGGGGTCGGACCCTGTCACCGCCGAAAAGCCGGGGTATCAGACGCGGATCAGCCGGGTCGGCGAAGCCGCGCCATGAAGAAGCCGTCAACCCCGCCCCGGTCGGCCCAGTGGTCGGGGCGCAGCCGCAATCCGCCGCCCGCCGCCTGCCAGTCCTGCGGAACACCCGGCACGGCGATGTCTTCGATCACCAGCCCCGGATGCCGCGCCAGCGCCGCAGCGACCTGCCCCTCGCCCTCTTCGGGCAGCAGCGAACAGGTGCAGACCACCAGCCGCCCGCCCGGTTTCAGCAGGCCCAGCGCCCGGTCGATCAACTGCGCCTGCAAATCCAGCAGTCCCGCAACCTCGCTGCCGTCCTTGACGAAGGGCAGGTCGGGGTGCCGCCGGATCGTGCCGCTGGCCGAACAGGGCGCGTCGAGCAGCACCGCGTCGAACGGCTCGGCGGTCCAGTGCAGCGCGTCGGCCACCACCACCTCGGCGGCCAGCCGACAACGTGCGAGGTTCGCCACCACCCGCTCCATCCGTGGCCCCGACAGGTCCACCGCCGTTACCACTGCACCCGCCGCCGCCAGTTGCAGCGTCTTGCCGCCCGGCGCGGCGCAAAGGTCCAGCACCCGCTCGCCGGGGCGCGGGTCCAGCAGCCGCACCGGCAGCGCGGCGGCCGCGTCCTGCACCCACCAGGCGCCCTCGCCGTAGCCGGGAAGCTCGCTCACCTGCCCCACTGCACGCCGCCGCAGGCTGCCCGTCGGCAGCACCTCGGCCTCCAGCCGTTCCGCCCACATCGCCGCGTCTGAGGGATCGCGCAGCGTCAGATCAAGCGGCGCACCCACCGCCTGCACCGCCTCGATAGCCGAGACGACGTCGCGCCCCCAGAGCCCCACCAGCGGCTTGCGCAGCCACATCGGCATCCGCTGCGGCGGCAGTTTCGCCCAATCCGCGCCCGCCTCGGCCACCCTGCGCAGCACGGCATTGGCCATCCCGGCCTGATGGTTCGTCCGCTTGCCCGCCCGCAGCAGGTCCACCGCCGTGTTCACCGCGCCATGCGGCGGCACCGCGTCCACCATCATCTCGACGGTGGCCAGCCGCAGCACGTTCATCACCTCGACCGGCGGCGCCTTGCGCAGATGCGTGGCCAGCAGCCGGTCGGCAGGTTCCAGATGTCGCAGCACGCTCAGCGCCAACCGCTGCGCCCGCGCCTTCTGTCCCGGCTCCAGCGGCGCCAAGGGCCCCGCGGGCTGCGCCAGCAGGTCCGACAGCATCCGCCCCTCGCCCAGCACGCCGTTCAGCAATGCCACTGCCGCCCGCCGCGCCGGATCGACCTGTCCGCCCACCTGATGATCCTTCCGGTCTTGTTCCCCGATCGGCCGGGCGTATATCAGGCAGGTCAGCGACACAAGGAACCGCCCGATGGCCGACACCCCCCGCCCCGAGCTGCCGCCCGAAGCCCAACGCGCCCTTGCCGAAGCCGAGGCCCGCCGCAAGGCCACGCCCCCCGCGCCGCTGCCGCCCGAACTCGGCGGCCGCAAGGGGCCGGAACCGGTGCGCTATGGCGACTGGGAGCGGCGGGGAATCGCGGTCGATTTCTGAGGAGGGCAGCGCCCGTCCGCCCCCTGGGCGGGCGCTTCCGCCACGTTGGCTGACGGCATGACCGTCAAGGGTGCCGCACCACAAAGCAAACCACCACCCTTGCGGCGCCCACCCGCAGTCAGGGGCAGCCCTTTGTTGCACCATTTGGGGGAAGGCCACTCCGGGCTCGATCTCAGCCGTTCAGGCGCCGCCCCCTCACATCCCCAACACATCCAGCATCGAATACTGCCCCGGCTGCTTGTCCTGCCCCCAGAGCGCCGCCTTCAGCGCGCCCCGCGCGAACACGGCGCGGTCGGTCGCGATATGGCGCAGCACGATCCGCTCGCCGTCGGCGGCAAAGATCACGTCATGCTCGCCCACGATGTCGCCACCGCGCACTGATGAAAACCCGATGTCGCCCCGCGTTCGCGCCCCGGTCATGCCGTCGCGGCCGCGGTCCGACACATCCGCAAGCGTCACGCCCCGCCCCGCCGCTGCCGCCTCGCCCAGCATCAGCGCGGTGCCCGAGGGTGCATCCACCTTCATGCGGTGATGCGCCTCGACGATCTCGATGTCGAAATCCGCATCCAGCGCCTCGGCCACCTTGCGCGTCAGTTGCACCAGCAGGTTCACGCCCAGGCTCATGTTGCCCGCCCGCACGATCACCGCATGGCGCGCGGCGGGTTCCAGCCGCGCGATCTGTTCCGGCGTGAAGCCGGTGGTGCCGATCACATGCACCGCGCGGGCCTGCGCCGCCAGCGCGGCAAAGCCCAGACTGGCCTCGGGCGAGGTGAAGTCCACCACTGCCTGCGCCCTGGCAAACGCCTCCAGCGCGTCATCCGTCACCGTCACGCCGAGGTCCGCGCCGCCCATCGCGGCACCGATATCGCGCCCGATCCAAGGATGACCCGGACGCTCGACGCAAGCCACCAGCCGCGCCCGGTCGCTGGCGGCGATCAGCCGCACCAGCATCTGCCCCATGCGCCCCGACGCGCCCGTGACGACGATCCCCGGCCCTTCGCCCATCGCAGCCTCCCCTTACCGATCGGCCTTCCTTAGCCGGTCCGCGCCCTGCGCGCAAAGGCCCGGTTGCGGGTCGCCCCGGCTTGGCATATCTCCCATCCATGGCAACCTCACGCTTTCCCCAGGGCTCCGGCCCCTCGCAGCGTCAGCTTCGCGTCGGCGAACTGATCCGCCGCACCCTCTCCGAAGTCCTGAGCCGGGCCGAGATCCACGACCCTAACCTGAACCGCATCCCGATCACGGTCGGCGAAGTGCGCATCTCGACCGACCTCAAGGTCGCCACCGCCTTCGTGATGCCGCTGGGCGGCGACAAGCGGGAGGAAACGCTGGCGCTGCTGCGCAAGCACACGGGTGAACTGCGCCACCTCATCTCAAGGGGCATGACGCTGAAATACACGCCCGAATTGCGCTTCGAGATCGACGAGACCTTCGACCGCATGGATGAAACCCGGCGGCTGTTCAGCGACGCCACCGTGCAACGCGACATCGCCGCAAGCGACGATGACGAAGACGAGGCCGATGCCTGACCTGCGCATCCTCGCGCTGGTGCTGGCGCTGCCCGCCGCCGCGAATGCCGCCTGCCGCGAGACCACATTCGAGGGCACGCGCTATACCACCTGCGAAACCACCTTCGGGCAGGATGACCTTCGGCTTTGGGTCACGGCGCCCGATGGGGTGCCGGTCGGAACCTTCGGCCGCCTCGCCGATCTGCTTGCCACCCAGGGCAAGCACATCGGGTTTGCGATGAACGCCGGCATGTATGCCCCCGACCTTCGCCCGCTCGGACTCGCCGTCGTCGATGGCCGGCAGATCGCCCCGCTGGTGACCGGCGCCAGCGCGGGCAACTTCGGCCTCCTGCCCAACGGCGTGTTCTGCATCGGCCCCGACCGCTACGCCATCATCGAGACGCGCGCCTACGCCGCTGCCCCGCCCGCCTGCCGCGAAGCCACACAATCCGGCCCCATGCTGGTCATCCGCGGCGCGCTGCACCCCCGCTTCTTGCCCGACTCGGGCTCGACCTATATCCGCAACGGTGTCGGTGTCTCGGCCGACGGGGTGCATGCGGCCTTCGCCGTCTCCGATGCGCCCGTCACCTTCCACGCCTTCGCCCGCTTCTTCCGCGATGCCCTGGGGATGCCCGACGCGCTCTACCTCGACGGCCACACCTCCCGCCTCGCCGCCCCCGATCTGCACCGCGAGGATGCGGGCTACCCGATGGGCCCGATCCTCGGCACCGTGCTTGAAGGCGCGGCGGTTGACGGGCTGCCGGTTGACGGGCCGGGGCCCGCGCAGTAGCAGGCGGGCTCCGCAACCGAAGGGCACAGCATGGGACGCAAGCGCAAGGGGCGCGAGGTATCGGGCTGGCTGGTGATCGACAAACCGGCCGGCATCACCTCGACCGCCATCGTCAACAAGGTCCGCTGGGCCTTCGACGCGCAGAAAGCGGGCCATGCGGGCACGCTCGACCCGGCGGCGACCGGTGTGCTGGCCATCGCCCTGGGCGAGGCCACCAAGACCGTGCCCTACATCACCGACGCGCTGAAATGCTACCGCTTCACCGTCACCTTCGGCGCCGCGACCACGACGGATGACGCCGAGGGTGCGGTGATCGAAACCTCCATGCAGCGCCCGACCGATGCCGAAATCGCCGCGGCGCTCACCGCGTTCCGGGGTGATATCCAGCAGGTGCCGCCGCAGTTCTCGGCGGTCAAGGTCGATGGCGAACGCGCCTACGCCCTCGCACGCGAAGGCGAGACACTGGACCTCGCCGCAAGGCCGCTCTGGGTCGACAGCCTCGAGCTGATCGCTCGCCCGGATCCCGACCACGTCGTGCTGGAAATGGTTTGCGGCAAGGGCGGCTACGTCCGCGCGATCGCCCGCGACCTTGGTCGCGCGCTCGGGTGCCTCGGCCACGTCCAACACCTCCGCCGCACCTGGTCCGGCCCGTTCGACGCCGACAGGGGCGTCTCGCTCGACCTCATCGACAAGCTCGCGCGGACAGAGGAACTGGATGCCCACCTGCTGCCGCTGGAGCTTGGCCTCGCCGACCTTCCCGAACTGAAAGCCACCCCCGAAGGTGCCGCCCGCCTGCGCAACGGCAACCCCGGCATGGTGATCGCTGCGGGCGTGGAGTTCGGCGACGAGGCCTGGGCCAGCCATCAGGGCAGGGCGGTGGCCGTGGGCCGCTACCAGTCGGGCGAACTGCACCCCAGCCGGGTGTTCAAGACCTGACCCCGCGCCGCGCGGCGGCCCGCGCCGGGGGGGCCGTCTGCCCCCCGGCCCCCCCGAGGATACTTCAGGACCGAAAATGAAAACACTCGGGCCCATTGCTGAAGCCGAGTGCCATTTCCGGTCACGGTCATCGGCGTCCCCGCCTGTACCGCAAGGTGATCCTTGCAGCGATTGGTAAAGACTTCCCTACCTGCCCCATTTTCGGTCGTCAAATACCCCGGGGGTCCGGGGGCAGCG
>NZ_CBAICG010000051.1:0-23557 GCF_964715405.1 Solirhodobacter sp.
TGAGGACGAGTCCGTCCGAAAACCAGCTTGCCGCCATGACGGCGGCTGCGAAAGCCCGAAACCGGAGCACTTTGCCCGAACGCAGCCTCACCGCAACGATCAGGCAGCCAAATCGGCGCAGCCGAAGCGCTTGATCAGACGTTCCTTAAGGCTAAAGCGAGCCGAAGGTGTTTGCGGCAACGTAGCGAAGTGCCTCGCCAGAGTCGGTCCCGACGGAATGCTTTCGCACGATCGTGCAGGCTGCCTTGAAATGAAAACCCCGGGGGTCCGTTCATTGTCGCTACGCCTACTCGTCGTATGGAGCGTGCATCGGGCATAGTGCTCTGAAGATAGACATGTTGGTCGGGTACCCGCTTGCTGATGACCCGTCAGCGATCTTACCAGTATCGACATCGACGAGAGCATATTTCGCCATCGAGAAGCTGCTTGTCCTTTGCTGAATGCCAAGGAAGCGGTATCGGTGGCCATAAAAGTCGGTGAACTCACCACTCAGGCAATTGGCGGTAATTACATCATTGAGTGGTGTGTTCAGTTCTTCTTGGATACATTCCTCGGTGACATTGAGTACGTAATCACGACAGAATGCGATTGCGTTCTCTCGGGTGTGCTGGGTACGTATGATTGCCCGACTGGTGTCCAGCCCACTAAGCGAAATGACCGAAACTACCATGCCTGCGCGGGAACCATAGCCGATCGTCCCCGCAGCGAGAACTGTGGTCGCTTGGATGAGCAGCGCAAATAAGAGAACTGTTCGACGCAAGATAGTAATCCTCCTTTTCGCATTCTGGGAACAACTGCGCGAAGACCTCAACGCACACTATGCCAAGTTGTTCCAATCGCGAAGCAATTCGGAAAGTCGTTGTCTTTCTTTCGCCTCACTCACTCGGCGCCCCGCCGCCAAACCGGTTCCCGTGGCGATAATCACAGGGCGCCTCCTGCATCTCCAGGTGCAGGCCCTTGCCCGTGTAGGGGTGCGCCCTTGCCAGATCCTCGTCGAAGGCGATGCCGAGGCCGGGGGCTTCGGGGGGGAGGATGTAGCCGTCTTCCCAGCGGATCGTGTGGCCGATCAGGGCGAGGTGGAAGGCGCCGCCGGTTTCGATGGTTTCGGCCATCAGCAGGTTCGGGATCGAGGTGGCGAGGTGGATATTGGCGGCCCATTCGACCGGGCCGCAATACATGTGGGGGGCCAGTTCGGCGTTGAAGACCTCGGCGATGGCGGCGAGTTTGCGGCCCTCCAGAATGCCGCCGAGGCGGCCGAGGGCGGGTTGCAGGATTTTCGCGCCGCCGGTGCGAAGGACGGTGGCGAATTCGGACTTGGTGCAGAAGCGCTCGCCGGTGGCGAGGGGGATGCGGACGGCGCGGGCAACCTCGGCGAATTCCAGCAGGTTGTCGGGCGGGATCGGTTCTTCGTACCAGAGCGGCAGGTAGGGCTCCAACGCCTGCCCCATGCGGATGGCGCCGCCGGTGGTGAACTGGCCGTGGGTGCCGAAGAGGAGGTCGGCGCGGTCGCCCACCGCCTCGCGGATCTTGCGGCAGAAGGCGACGGAGCGGGTGATGTCGGACATGGCGGGTTCGTGGCCGCCGCGGATGGTGTAGGGGCCGGCGGGGTCGAATTTGACGGCGGTGAAGCCTTGGGCGACGTAGGCGGCGGCGGCCTCGGCCTGCCAGTCGGGGTTGACCCAGAACTCGGCCTGGTCCTGATCGGGCTGCGGGTAGAGGTAGGTGTAGGAGCGGATGCGCTCGTTCATCTTGCCGCCGAGGAGTGCCCAGACCGGGCGGTTGCGGGCCTTGCCGAGGATATCCCAGCAGGCGATCTCGATGCCGGCGAAGGCGCCCATCACGGTGGGGTCGGGGCGCTGGGTGAAGCCGGAGGAGTAGACCCGGCGGAACATCAGTTCGATGTTTTCGGGGGACTCGCCTTCGATGTGGCGGGCGAAGACATCCTCGATGACGGCGTTGAGCGCCCTGGGGCCGACGGTGGAGGCGTAGCACTCGCCGTAGCCGGTGAGGCCGTCGTCGGTGGTGAGTTTCACGAAGGTCCAGTAGCGGCCGCCCCAGCCGGGGGCGGGCGGCGCGACGGTGAAGATCTCGAGGTCTGTCAGGCGCATGGCGACACTTCTCCGTTGCAGCCGGGGCTCTGCCCCGGACCCCGGGATATTTTCGGACCGAAAATGGGGTTGGCGGAGGTTAGGCGTCAGGGGCGGAGGTTTTCGCGCGGGGGCGCGACATGCAGAGCGACGCAAACGACCATCAGGAGCGCGGAGAGCAGGAAGGGGGCGCCGGGCAGGTGGAGGGGCGCGCCGGGGGCGGTGAAGGTGGAGAAGGTGGTCGTCATGAGCAGCGGCGACAGGATCATCGAGAGCGCGCCGAGGCTGGAGAGGACACCCTGAAGCTCGCCCTGCGCGTCGGGAGGGGCAGAGCGGGACATGGTGGATTGCAGCGCGGGGGTGACGAGGCCGCCGAGGGCGGAGACCGGGGTGAAGGCGAGCGCCCAGGCCGCCGAGGTGACAAAGCCGTAGAAGGCGAAGGTGATCATGTCGAGCACCATGCCCAGCAGGGCCGCGCGGGATTCGCCGAAGATGCGGATGGCGGGGCCGATCAGGACGGCCTGCACCAGCACCATGCAGGCACCGAAGAGGGCGAGCGAGATGCCGATCATCCAGGCGCCCCAGCCGAAGGCGGCGGCGCCGAAGAAGCTCCAGACCGCGGGCCAGACATAGAAGGCGATGGAGTAGACGAAAAAGACGGTGAGCAGGCGGCCGAGGCCGGGCAGGCGGCCCACGGCACGGAAGGCGGCGAGCGGGTTGGCGCGCGACCAGGCGAACGGGCGGCGGTGTTCGGCGGCCAGCGACTCGGGCAGGACGAGGGCGCCGAAGGCGAGGTTGGCGGTGGCCATCAGGGCGGCGGCGTAGAAGGGCGCGCGGGGGCCCGCGGTGGCGAGCAGGCCGCCGACCAAGGGGCCGAGCACGAAGCCGACGCCGAAGCCCGCGCCGATCAGCCCGAAGGTGCGGCCGCGGGTTTCGGGCGGGGTGATGTCGGCGGCATAGGCCGAGGCGGTGGATTGTGTCGCCGCGGCGATGCCGGCGCCGATGCGGCCGACGAGGAGCAGCCAGACCGACCCGGCGACGGCCATCAGCAGGTAGTTGGCCGCCATCACGGCGAGCGAGACCAGCAGGACGGGGCGGCGGCCGAACCGGTCGGAGAGGTTGCCGACGACGGGGCCGCAGGCGAACTGCATCACCGCAAAGGCGGTGGAGAGCACGCCCCCCCAGATCGCCGCCTCGGCGAGGCTGCCGCCGGTGACGGCGCGCAGCAGGTCGGGCATGACGGGGAAGATCAGGCCGATGCCGATCGAATCGAGCGTGACGGTGATCAGGATGAAGGCGAGGGCGAGGCGGTTCTGCATGGCGATCCGTGCTGAGGCGGGCCGGTGCCCGTGCGGGCAAGCTAGCGCATTGTGCGGCGAAGGCGAGGGGTCAGGCGCGGGCGGCGGCGGCGAAGGCGCGCGCCTCGGCCGGGGCCTGACCCAGTTGCGCTTCGGGCGCGAGGCGGGTGGCCCAGTCGGTGCCGGGAAAGTCGCGCGTGGCGGGGTGGCGAGGGGCGTGGCGGTGGCCTCCGCCGTCAGCGCCTTAACGGCGGCCTGAGCCTCGGGGCGGGGCATCGTTTCGGCCAGCGCGAAGCTCAGCGCCTCGGCGTGGATCAGGCCAAGGCCGCCGGTCAGCGCCGCGCGCATCCGGGCGGCGTCGGGGGTGATGGTGTCGGCGAGGCCTTGCGCGGTGAGCAGAGCGCGGCCGAACCCGGCGCACATCTGTGGCAGGGTCAGCCATTCGACCAGCCAGGCGGTGGCGTCGCGCTGCTGGCGGTGCAGCAGCGCCGCACCCGCCATGTTGGCGCCCAGGCCGACCATCTGGCGGGCCAGCGCGACCAGCACCGAGGGCGCGACCGGGTTGACCTTCCGCGGCAGGGTGGTGGAGCCGCCGCCGGTGCCAATCCGCACCTCCTCGATGCCGGACCGGGTCAGCAGGATGATATCCTCGCCCAGTTTGCCAAGGGTCTGCGCGGTGCCGGTGATCCAGGCGGCGAAGGCGGCGACGGTATCGCGGGCGCTGTGCCAACTGATGCCGGGGTCGGCGAGATTCAGGGTGCGGGCGAGGGCGGCGCGAACCTGCGGCGCCTTCGGACCCATTGCCGCATTCGTACCGGATGCGCCCGAAAGGCTGACGATGAGGAGTTCGGCCTTGATGTTGTGCAACTCTTGGCGGTGCCGCAGCAGCGGCGCACCCCAGCTTGCCACCACCGCGCCGAAACTGGTTGGCGTGGCGATCCGGGCATGGGTGCGGGCGGTCATCGGCAGGTCGGCGTGGATTTCGGCGAGGCGGCCAAGGTCGGCGATCAACGCCGTCAAGCGCACCTCATACACCGAAATGACCTGACGCAGGCGCAGCATCAGGGCGGTGTCGATGATGTCCTCGCTGGTCGCGCCCCAGTGCAGCCACTGCGTGTGCGCGGGCGCCTGAAGCACCTTGCGGACGGCGGCGACGAGGGCCGGAACCGGCACCCCATTGACGCCGGTTTCCGCCGCGAGGGACGCGGGGTCGATCTGCACCTCGAGGCTGGCGCGATGCAGGAAGGCGGCGCTGTCGGCCGGGATCAGGCCAAGGTCACCCTGCGCGCGGGCCAGTGCGCCTTCGACCAGAAGCATGGCGCGCACCTCGGCCGTGTCGGTGAAAAGCCGCGCCACCTCGGCATCGCCGAAAAGCTCGCGGTAGAGCGCAGAGTCGAGGGGCGAGGCGGGCATCAGGCGGTGCGCAGCCCGAGGATCGCGCGCGCCTCGGCCCAGGTGGCCACGGGGCGTTCGTATTTCGCGCACAGCGTCACGGCGCGGCGGACCAGTGCGGCGTTGGAGGGGGCGAGGGTGGCGCGGTCAAGCCGCAGGTTATCCTCCAGCCCGGTGCGGGTATGGCCGCCCGCCGCGATGCTCCATTCGTTGACGGTGATCTGGTCGGGGCCGATGCCCGCTGCGCACCACTGCGCGTCGGGGGCAAGGCGGGCCAGCGTCTCGATGTAGAAGTCGAACACGCGGCGGTCGGCGGGCATCGCGTTCTTCACGCCCATCACGAACTGGACATAGAGCGGGGCCTTCAGGCGGCCGTCGCGGCTCATCGTCACGGCCTGAAAGATGTGGCTAAGATCAAAGGCTTCGATCTCGGGCTTCACGTCGTGGGTCAGCATCTCGGCGGCCAGCCAGTCGACCAGATCGGGCGGGTTTTCATAGACGCGAGTCGGAAAGTTGTTCGAGCCGACCGAGAGGCTGGCCATGTCGGGGCGCAAGCCCAGCATCCCGCCGCGCGCCTGACCGGCGCCGGAACGACCGCCGGTGGACAGTTGCAGGATCATGCCGGGGCAATGTTTCTTCAGCCCCTCCATCAGCCGCGCGAACCGCTCGGGGTCGGAAGTCGGCGTCTGGTCCTCGTTCCTCACATGGCAATGCGCGATGGTGGCCCCGGCCTCGAAGGCGTCCTGCGTGCTTTCGATCTGCTCGGCGATGCTGATCGGCACGGCGGGGTTGTGTTCCTTGCGCGGCACCGAACCGGTGATGGCGACGCAGATGATGCAGGGCTGGGTCATGGTCGGGCGATCTCGATCAGGCGTTCGGCCAGCATAGCGGGCGCGGCGAAGAAGGGCGAGTGCGAGGTGGGCAGGGTGGTGACGGTGCCTGCGGGCCAGCCTGCCGTCATCACCTCCTGATACTCGGGCGGGATGGTGCGGTCGTCGGTGCAGCGGATGTAGTGCCGCGGGATCGCGGCAGAGCGGGAGGTGAGGTCCAGCACCGTTTCCTGCGGCAGGATCGGCTCCGGCGTCAGGCGGGCGCGGGCGAAATCGGCGGTGCCGGGCGGGCAGTCGTGGTAGAACAGGGCCTCGATCCGGGCGGGGTCGGCGGACCAGGTGACGCGGTCAGGCGCCACCCTTATCGTGGCCAGCAACGGCTGGCGTGGCCCGGCGCGGCGGCGATCGGCGAGCGAGAGGCCGGGGACCGGGACATAGGCGCAGAGGTAGACCAGTTTCGCGACCTTTTCGGGGGCGAGTTCGGCGGCAGCGGTGATCGGATAGCCCGCCATCGAATGGCCGACGAGGATCGCGGGTTCGTCGATGGCCGCAACGATGGCGCGGGCATAGTCATGGAGCGTGACCTGCTCCGCCGGGGTCTTGTCGTCGCCATGCGAAGGCAGGTCGATGGCGCGGGCCTGATGCCCTAGGGTGTTGAGGAAAGGCAAGACGTCGCGCCAGCACCATGCGCCGTGGCTAGAGCCGTGGATCAGCAGGAACCGCGCCATCAGAGGTCAAAGAAAACCGTTTCATCATCGCATTTCAGGACGGTGTTGAAGCGGTATCGGTCGGGGCCGCTGGGCTTTGCCGACAGCGTGGGAATCCGGGCCATGTGTTCGATCCGTGCAAGCACCGTGCAGGCGGCGTTGGCCTCTGGCTCGTCCGCGAAACGGATGCGGGTCTGCGACCCGATGTTGATGCCGCGCGCCACGATGCCATGCGACATGTGCGGCGCCACCAGCGCGCGCGACGGCGCACGGGTGACCGAGGTCTTGTCGCCCGGCGTAACGGCCGGGGGGTGCCGCAGACGGTCGCGGCCGGTCATCGGGCCGGTCATCGGCTCAGACATTTTCTCCCCGTTCGGCAAGGATTTGGCGGGCGAGCTTGAAGGCGTGGTTGGCGCGTGGCACGCCCGCATAGATGGCGACGTGCAGCAGCACCTCGCGGATGTCCTCGGGGGTGGCGCCGGTGTTGGCGGTGGCGCGCAGGTGCAGCGCGAACTCCTCCCAGTTGCCCAGGCCCGCCAGCAGCGCCAGCGTCAGCATGGAGCGTTCGCGCGGCGGAATGGTATCGCGCGACCAGACGTGGCCCCAGGCTGCCTCGGTGATCAGGTCCATGAAGGGCGCGTCGAAGTCGGTCTGCGCGCCCTGGCTGCGGTTGACGTGATCGTCGCCCAGCGTCTCGCGGCGGGTTTTCTCGCCCTGTTTGCGGCGGTCAGACATGGCCGATCTCCAGCATGAATTTGGTCAGCAATTCGGCATAGTCCGCGGGCTTCTCGACGCAGGGCAGGTGGCCCGCGCCGCGGATGATCTCGAACTGGCTGCGTTTGATCAGGTCGGCCGTCTCGCGCACCAGATCGGGCGGGGTGGAACCGTCCTCGGCCCCGGCGATGGCCATCGTGGGCAGCGTCAGGTCGGCGGTGGTGGTGTAGAAGTCGGTGCCCGCGATGGCGGCACAGCAGCCCGCGTAGCCCTCGACCGGCTGGCGGATCAGCATGTTGCGCCAGGCGGCGAATTCGGGCGTGACGCGGAAGTTGCGGGTGAACCAGCGTTCCAGGATGCCGTCGGCGACGGCCTCGATGCCCTGCGCGCGCACGGCCGCGATGCGGGCCGCGTAGAGTTCCGGCGTGCCGATCCTGGCGGCGGTGTTCGACAGCACCAGCCCGTTGATCAACTCGGGCCGCTTCACCACCAGCCCCTGCGCGATTAACCCGCCGATGGAAAGGCCGACGAAGACGCAGTTCTTGACGTTCAGCGCGTCCAGCAACCGCTCGGCATCACGGATCAACGTGCCCATGCTGTAGGGGGCGGGGGTGGCATCGCTGAGGCCGTGGCCGCGCAGGTCATAGCGGATGATGCGCAGGCCACGGGGCAACAGCGGCACCACCTTGTCCCACAGCCGCAGATCGGTGCCGAGCGAGTTGGCAAAGACGATCGGCGCCCCGTTCGGGTCGCCGTCCTCGCGGTAGTGCAGGTTGATGTCGCCGATATCGCAGATCTGCATGGTGTCCTCCTCAGAACGGCAGGCCGACACAGTTCTGGGCCAGAACGGTGCGGGCGGCAACGGAATGTTCCAAATAGTCGATCTCGCTGTTCTGGATGCGCTGGTCGAAGTCGGTCTGGTCGGGGAACCGGTGCAGCGGCGTCGTCATCCCCGACGAGACGCGGATCGCGTTCCAGACGCGGGCAGCGCGGTGGCGGAACAGTGCGCGATCAGGTCGTCGGCGCCGACCTCGTGCGGGATGCCGCGGCGCAGTTCATACCAGAACAAGGCGTCGGACCGCCGCTCGACCCTTCTCTCGCGCGGCGAAGGATGACGCGACTGATTTTCGCCGTCCGCCAGTGTGGCGCCGACGAGTCAGCCGGGCAGCAGGTCGAGCGCGGCGCGAAACTGCGCCGCATCGACATTGCCGCCCGAGGCGACGGCGATCACCGCATCGCCCGCGATCTGGTCGCGCCGGAACAACGCGGCGGCCAGCGCCACCGCGCCGCCCGGTTCCAGCACGATCTTCAGCCGCAGGAAGGCCAGCGCCATCGCGTGCAGCGCCTCGGCATCGGTCACCACCAGCCCCGGCCCGCAGAGGCGGCGCAGGATCGGAAAGGTCAGGTTGCCGGGTTGGGGCGTGATGATCGCGTCGCAGATCGAGCCGGTGAGGGTGGCGTTACGCTCGATCCGCCCGGAGGCGAGCGAGCGGGCGACATCGTCGAAGCCCGCCGGTTCGCAGGGCCGGGCGCGCAGGCCGGGGGCGCGCGCCTCCAGCGCGAGGGCGATGCCCGAGGTCAGGCCGCCGCCGCCGCAGCAGACCAGCACATCGGCGCGGGTGACGCCGACCTCGGCGGCCTGTTCGGCGATCTCCAGCCCGGTGGTGCCCTGCCCGGCGATCACCTCGCGGTCGTCGAACGGCTTGATCAGGGTCAGGCCGCGTTCCGCCGCCAGCCGCGCGCCGATGGCGTCGCGATCCTCGGTGGCGCGGTCGTAGAGGATGACCTCGGCCCCCAGCGCGCGGGTGTTGTCGATCTTCAGCGCGGGCGCGTCGGACGGCATGATGATGACCGAGGGCACGCCGTGCAGCTTGGCCGCCCAGGCGACGCCCTGCGCATGGTTGCCCGAGGAGAAGGCGATCACGCCGCGGGCGCGGATCTCGGGTGCCAGCGCCGAGACGGCCGACCAGCCGCCACGGAACTTGAAGCTGCCGGTGTGTTGCAGGCATTCGGCCTTCACGAAGACCCGGCGGCCCGCGATCGCGTCGAGGAACGGCGACGAGAGCAGCGGGGTGCGGCGGGCGTGGCCCTTCAGGCGGGCGGCGGCGGCGTCGATCAGGGCGATGGTGGTCATGGCGTCTTTTCTGCGCTCGGTCGCTGGGGGAGGGCGGCGGATGCCTCCGGCGGGGATATTTGGGCCAAGATGAAGGGGTCAGGGGGCGAGTTTCGCGAGGAAGCCGCGGATCGCGGCCAAGGCTTCGGGTTCGTCGAGGAAGGGGATGTGGGCGCGGTCGGGCACCTCGGCGAAGATCATGTCGGGGCGGCGGTGGCGCATTTCGGCGGCGGCCTCGGGCGAAAGGAGGTCGGAGTTGGCGCCGCGGATCAGCGCGAGAGGAAGGCCCGCGAGGCCGTCGAACAGCGGCCAGAGGTCGGCTTGCGGCCCCTCGAAGGCCAAGAGGAAGGACTCGCGCAGCGCGGGGTCGTAGGTGATGCGCAGGCCCTCGGGGGTCTCGCGGTAGTGCAGGCGCGCCTCGGCCAGCCAGCGGCTGGCGGGAACCTTGGCGAAGCCGGGCAGGGCGGTGGGCAGGGCGGCAGCCATCTCGGCATGGCTGCGGGCGCGGGGGTTGCGACCGACGTAGTCGAAGATCCGCTCCAGCCCCTTGCGCTCGATCTGGGGGCCGACGTCGTTGAGGCAGAGGCCGAGCAGGCGCGGCTTGGCCATTGCCGCCATCACCATGCCGATCAGCCCGCCGCGCGAGGTGCCGAGAACGGCGGCCCTTTCGACGCCGAGGTGATCGAGAAGCGCCAGTGCGTCACGCGACTCTTGCGGGACGGTGTAGGTGGCGGGGCCGGTGAAGTCGGACTGGCCACGGCCGCGATAATCCATGCGGATCAGGCGGCAAGGCGGCAGGTGCGGCGCCAGGTAGTCGAAATCGCCCGTGGTGCGGGTGAGGCCCGCAAGGCAAAGGAGCGGCGTCCCGGTGCCCGCGTCGGTGTAGAACAGGCGGGCGCCATCGGCGGCGGTGAAATGCGGCATCAAAGGCTCCGGGCGAGGGCGGGGATCGGGGTGAGGTCGCGCAAGGTATGGGCGGGGCGCCAGGGCAGGCGGTCGACCGGCGCGCCTGCGCGGTTGACCCAGGCAGTGGTGAAGCCGTAGCCGGTGGCGCAGCCGGCATCCCAGCCGTTCGACGAGACGAACAGAACCTGCGCCGGGGTGCAGCCGAAGCGGGCGCCGACGAGGTCGTAGACCTTGGCGGCGGGTTTGAAGACGCCCGCGCTTTCGACCGACAGCACTGCGTCAAGCCGGTCGCCGATCCCGGCCGAAGTCACGGCGGCGTCCAGCATGGCGGGTGCGCCGTTGGACAGGATCGCGGTGGCGAAGCCCGCCGCCTTCAGCGCGGCCAGCATCACGGGCACCTCGGGGTAGGCATCCAGCCGGTCGTAAAGCGCCATCAGGCGGGCGAGCAGGGCGGGGTCGGCAAGCCCGCAAGCCTCCATCGCCCAGTCGAGGCCATCGGCGGTGACGGCGCGGAAATCGGTGTGCGCCCCGGTGATCGCGCGCAGCCACGAATACTCCAGTTGCTTGCGGCGCCAATCCTCGGCGAGCTTGGGCCAGACGGCGCCAAGCCGTTCCTGCCCCGGCTCGGCGGCGGCGGCGCGGGCGGCGGCGGTCACGTCGAACAGCGTGCCATAGGCGTCAAAGACACAGGTGGTGATCGGCATCGGATCCTCCGGTTTCGTGGCGACACTGGCACAGGGAGGGGCCGAGGGAAAGATCGCGGCGCAGGGTGACTCTGTCGGCGGGCCGTGATCTGCTGAGTGGGATTTCCCGGAAAGGATCGCCATGCCATCGCCGCTGGAGCAGATGACGGAGCGGCTGCGCGCCGTGCAGGCCGAGATCGAGACCGCCATCGAGGATGGCCGCGCCGCCTTCCGCTACCGCAGGGAGCGCGGGCGGGTCGTCTTTGACGCGGAGGTCCGCACCCGCCACCGCGCGGCGCGCGAGAGCTGGCGCAGCTTCCTGTCGCGCACCCGGCTGCTGGTGGTGCTGACGGCGCCCTTCATCTATGCGCTGATCCTGCCGTTCGCGCTGCTGGACCTGTTCGTGACGGTCTATCAGGCGGTCTGCTTTCCGGTCTACGGCATCCCGAAGGTGCGGCGGCGCGACTACATCGTGATCGACCGCCAGCATCTGGCCTATCTCAACGGCTTGCAGAAACTGAACTGCGTCTATTGCGGCTATGGCAACGGGCTGATCAGCTTTGTCCGCGAGGTTTCGGGCCGGACCGAAGCCTACTGGTGTCCGATCAAGCACGCCAGCCGGGTGCCCGATCCGCACTCGCGCTATCCGGGCTTCGTCGATTACGGCAACGAGGAGGCGTTTCAGCAGCGGGTCGAGGAGCAGCGCGAGGCGCTGACAAAGCCGGACTGAGCCTTCGCCCCCGCGTCAGATATTCTCCTGCTGCGGCATCCCCAGCACATGGTAGCCACCATCGACGCGCAGGATCTCGCCCGTGGTGCAGGCGCCGTAGTCCGAGGCGAGGTAGACCGCGGTGCCGCCCACCGTCTCCAGCGTGGCATTCACCCGCAGGGGCGCGTTCGCCTCGGTGTGGCGGAAGGTCTGGCGGGCGCCGCCGATCGCGGCGCCGGCCAGCGTCTTCATCGGGCCGGGGCTGATCGCGTTGACGCGGATCTTCTGTGGGCCGAGGTCGTTGGCGAGGTAGCGCACCGAGGATTCCAGCGCCGCCTTGGCGACGCCCATCACGTTGTAGTTCGGCGTCACCCGGTTCGAACCCTGGAACGTCAGCGTCAGCAGGGTGCCGCCATCCGGCATCAGCGCCGCCGCCCGGCGCGACACGTCGATGAACGAGAAGCACGAGATGCAGAGCGAGGTCTTGAAGTTCTCGCGGCTGGTATTGATGAACCGGCCGGTCAGCTCGTTCTTGTCGGAATAGGCGATGGCGTGGACGAGGAAATCCAGCCGCCCCCATTCGCTGGCGATGCGCGCAAAGGCGGCATCGAGCGAGGCGTCGTCCATCACGTCGACCTCGACGAGGAACGACGAGCCGAGCGAGGCCGCCAGCGGCTGGACCCGCTTGCCGAAAGCGTCGCCCTGATAGGAAAACGCCAGTTCGGCGCCCTCGGCGGCCATCGCCCTGGCGATGCCCCAGGCGATGGATCGGTCATTGGCGACGCCCATGATCAGCCCACGCTTGCCCGTCAACAGTTCGGCCATGAAGGCGCTCCTTGGATCAATCGTGGAATTTGCTGAACACCAGCGTCGCGTTGGTGCCGCCGAAGCCGAAGCTGTTGGACAGCACCGAATCCAGCGCGACGTTCTCGCGCAGGGTGGTGACGATCTCGCCGGGGTGCAGGGCGGGGTCAAGCTGCGTGATGTTGGCCGAGGCCGCGATGAAATTGCCCTGCATCATCAAGAGCGAATAGATCGCCTCGTGCACGCCGGTGGCGCCGAGGCTGTGGCCCGTCAGCGACTTGGTCGAGGCGACGGGCGGTGTCTGGCCCTCGCCGAAGACGCGGCGGATGCCCTCCATCTCGGTGATGTCGCCGACCACGGTCGAGGTGCCGTGGCTGTTGATGTAGTCGATGTGGCGCCCGTCCGGCAGCGTGGCCAGCGCCACCCGCATCGAGCGTTCGCCGCCTTCGCCCGAGGGGGCGACCATGTCGTAGCCATCCGAAGTGGCGCCGTAGCCGGTGACCTCGCCGTAGATCCTGGCGCCGCGCGCCAGCGCATGGGACAGTTCTTCCAGCACGATGACGCCGCCGCCGCCCGCGATCACGAAACCATCCCGCGTCGCGTCATAGGGGCGCGAGGCGGTCTGGGGGGTGTCGTTGTATTTCGACGACATCGCGCCCATCGCGTCGAACAGGCACGACAGCGTCCAGTCCAGTTCCTCGCCACCGCCGGCAAAGACGATGTCCTGCTTGCCCATCTGGATCTGCTCGACCCCGTTGCCGATGCAATGCGCGCTGGTCGAGCAGGCCGAGGTGATCGAGTAGTTCACGCCCTTGATCTTGAACGGCGTGGCCAGGCAGGCCGAGTTGGTCGACGACATGCAGCGGGTGACCATGAACGGCCCCATCTTCTTCGGCGCGCCCTTTTCGATGACGATGCGATGGGCTTCGAAGAAGTTCGAGGTCGACGGCCCGCCCGAGCCCATCACCAGCCCGGTGCGCGGGTTCGACACGTCGCCCGGTTCCAGCCCGCTATCGGCCACCGCCTGTTGCATCGCGAGAAAATTGTAGGCCGCGCCCGGCCCCATGAAGCGCAGGTTGCGCTTGTCGATGTGGTCTTCCAGCACGATCTGCGGCTGGCCCTTCACTTGGCTGCGGAAGCCATGCTCGGCATAGTCCGGTGCGGCTACGATGCCCGAGCGGCCCGCACGCAGGCTCGCCTCGACCTCGGCGGCGGAATTTCCGATCGGCGAGATGATCCCGATCCCGGTGACGACGACACGGCGCATGAGCTTTCTCCTCAGGGTCAGGGTCAGGCGGCGGCGAGGCCGACCTTCATGTCCTTGACTACGTAAATATCCTCGCCATCGGCAACAACCCTGCCATCGGCCACGCCAAGCTTCAGCTTGCGGTCGATCACGCGGGTGAAGTCGACGTGATAGGTGATCATGGTGCGGTTGGGCTTGACCATGCCGGACAGCTTGACCTCGCCGACGCCCAGCGCGAAGCCCTGGCCCTGCCAGCCGCGCCAGCCGAGGTTGAAGCCGGTCAGTTGCCACAGCCCGTCAAGGCCAAGGCAACCCGGCATCACCGGGTTGCCGGGAAAGTGACAGGCGAAGAACCACAGATCGGGGGTGATGTCGAACTCGGCGACCACATGGCCCTTGCCGTGCAGCCCGCCATCGGCCGAGATATCGGTGATGCGGTCCATCATCAGCATCGGCGGCAGGGGCAACTGGGCGTTGCCGGGGCCGAAAAGCTCGCCTCGCGCGCAGCGCAGCAGGTCTTCCTTGTCGAAACGCGTCGGATAGCCCGCCATGCGGCCCAGTCTCCCAATCTTCGTCCTCATTCCCCCTGATCCTCTATCATCGGGGTCAGAGTGGTGGCAAGTGCGCGGGCGCGGCGCCAAGGCCGGGGCGGCGTCCGGCCATGGGGCGGTTTTCATTTGAAATGATGCCGCTGCACCCCCTATATTATGGTGATGGACGAGCTTCTTTCCCAGATGACCCCGGCCGCGTTGAACGCGGCCACCGCTTGGCTTGGCGGGGCCGGGCTGCGCCCGACGCGGCAGCGGCTGTCGCTGGCCGCGCTGCTGGTCGGCGATGGCGAAAACCGGCATGTGACGGCGGAAAGCCTGTTCACCGCGGCGCAGACGGCGGGCGAACAGGTCTCGCTGGCGACCGTCTACAACACGCTGCGCGCGTTTTGCGCGGCCGGGCTACTGACCGAGATCACGGTGGACGGCACGCGCAGCTATTTCGACACGCGCCAGGATGACCACCCGCATTTCTACTGGGAAGACAGCCAAGCGCTGACCGACGCGCCGGGTGAAACGCTGCGACTCGTCGGCCTGCCACCCGCCCCGGCGGGGACAGCGGTCGCCCGCGTCGACGTGGTGATCCGGCTGCGGCGGGCTTAGGCGGGCGCGGCTTGGACGCCTGTTCCGGCTTGGTGCCCCTGATTGCCAGAACCCCGCGCCTAGAACCATTGCCCCGGTTCCATCAGGCCGAGGTCCATCAGTTGTTGCGAATGCCATTTGAACTCGGTCGAGGCGTGCCAGCGGAAGTTGAGGATGTCGAATGTGCTGCCGGGGTTCGACTTCAGCGCCTTGGCGGTGCGAAAGGAACAGATCGCGGCGGTGATGTTGTTGTGCCATGGGCAGGCGTAGGTGTTGTATTCCTCGACGTTGAAGGTGTGGTTGTTGCGCAGGTGCAGCCCCGGCGCGGCTTTGAACAGCGCGATCCGGTCGATCTTGCGCTTGGGCACGGGGATGTGTTCCTCGAACCGCCAGCGCAGGCCGCCGAAGAAATCAAGCTGGCGGTCCTTCGGGTGGTTGTGGTTCTCGGGGTCCGGGCGGCCAAGCGCGTAGTAACCCGAGCGGTCCATCAGCGCGTCGGTGCGTGACACCGCGTTGGGATGGCGGCCGAGGTCGCCCGCGTAGAGGTCGACGACATAGGTCAGCATCGCATCGCGCCGTTCCTCGATGTGGAAGGCCAGCATCTCGCGCACCGTCCGCGTCTCGCAGAACGGAAAGAACAGGTATTCGGCGTTGTAACAGTAGTAAAGCCAGACCCCCGGCGCCGCCGCGATGACCCGGTTGACCGCCTCGGGCACCGCCTCTTCGGCGTGGATGTCGTAGGGGATGCGGTGGATCAGCGCGGTCAGATCCTCGGGCAGGTCGTCGATTTCCCGCCCGAGCACCAACACGGCGCGGAACCCGGTGGCCAGATGGTGGCGGATGGTGCTGTCCACCTCGACCCGGTCCTCGACGAAAATCATCGCGACCGGGCCCTTGGCCAGCACCGCGCCACCGGTGCGAAGGAAGTCTTCGAGGCTGTCGTAGTCCATCACTTGCCGTCCGATCTGTTCGGCGGGCAGAATCCGCCATGCCCCGCGCCAATGCAAGCGTTGCGAAGGCGCCCCGGCCAAGGTAGTGAACCCCGCTTAAGGAACAGGAAGCGCGATCATGGCCGGACCGAAGAAGCTCTTCATCAAGTCCTACGGTTGCCAGATGAACGTCTACGACAGCGAGCGCATGGCCGAGACGCTGGGCGCCGAGGGTTATGTGGTCACCCAGACGGCGGAAGACGCCGACATGGTGCTGCTGAACACCTGCCACATCCGCGAGAAGGCCGCCGAGAAGGTGTTTTCCGACATCGGTCGGCTGCGCCCGCTGAAGCTGGCGAACCCCGACCTGAAGATTGGCGTCGCGGGTTGCGTCGCGCAGGCCGAGGGCGCCGAGATCCTGCGCCGGATGCCGCTGGTCGATCTGGTTGTCGGCCCGCAAAGCTATCACCGGCTGCCCGCGATGATGCTGGCGGTGGGGCAGGGGGCCCGCCCCGTCGATACCGACTTTCCGGCCGAGGACAAGTTCGACCACCTGCCGGACCGCCCCGCGATGTCGGTCGGGCCGACCGCCTTTCTGACCGTGCAGGAGGGCTGCGACAAGTTCTGCGCCTTCTGCGTGGTGCCCTATACGCGCGGCGCCGAAGTCAGCCGCCCCGCCGCGCGCCTGCTGGCCGAGGCCCGGACGCTGGTGGAAAAGGGCGCGCGCGAGATCACGCTGCTGGGCCAGAACGTCAACGCCTGGCATGGCGGGGCCGGGGGCCTGGGCCGCCTGATCCGCGATCTGGCGCAGTTCGACGGGCTTTTGCGCATCCGCTACACCACCTCGCACCCCAACGACATGGACGACGACCTGATCGCCGCGCATGGCGATTGCGACAAGCTGATGCCCTACCTGCACCTGCCGGTGCAGTCGGGCAGCGACCGCATCCTGAAGGCGATGGCGCGCAAGCATACCGCCGAGCAGTATCTGCGCCTGATCGAACGCATCCGCGCCGCCCGGCCCGATATCCTGCTGACCTCGGATTTCATCGTCGGCTTCCCCGGCGAGAGCGACGCGGATTTCGACGCCACGCTGGCACTGGTGGAGGCGGTGGGCTACGGCACCGCGTTTTCGTTCAAATACTCCGCCCGCCCCGGCACGCCCGCGGCGGAAAAGGCCCCGGTCCCGGCCGGGGTGGCCGACGACCGGCTGCGCCGGTTGCAGACGCTGCTGTCGCGCCAGCAGAAGGCGGCGCAACAGGCGATGGTGGGGCGCGAGGTCGGCGTCCTGTTCGAAAAGCCGGGCCGCATGGCCGGGCAGTTCACCGGCAAGTCCGACCACAACCATGCCGTGCACGTCGACGGCGACCCGGCGCTGGTCGGGACGTTGCGGCGGGTGCGAATCACCCGCTCCGATCCGAACTCGCTGGCCGGGGAAATCACGTCTGCGCCATGATTGCGGCCGCGCGCCGCCACAGACGGGAATCTTCCTGTCGCGATTGGTGATCAGTCGGGGGACAATCCTACCGGTCAGCGTGGACTGTAGACGGGATGTATCCCCATCACGCAATCCGAATGGATGTAATTCTTCACAAATTTGCCGTTTTGCGTCACCATCGGGCATGTTCTTCGTCGGGGCGGCACGGGTTGTGTCGGCTGCGGCGAGAGAGAAGAAAGGGGTGGCGTATGACCATTGAAATTCGACCGGCTCAACCCGGACTCAGGGTGTTTGCGATTGCCGCCGCGGCCTTTCTCGGCGCTGCGAGCATCGCGAGCACGGCGCAAGCCGACAACTTCGACCACAGCCTCGATGGCGCCAAGCCTTCGGTCTGGGTCGATCCCGACGGGTGCGAGCACTATGCGCTCTACAACGGCTGGCAGGGGTTCATGACTCCGGCGCAGCTTCCGGGCGGCAGAATGGTTTGCCACGGCCAGCAGCAGCCCTGCCTTGTTGCCTCCTCCGACCAGCTTTTCGCCACCGGCAGCTACGCGATCAGCGCCGAGGGGCGCCGCCGTCTGGAAGACTTCTTCCGCACCAACGGCGCGACCTCGTTCAGCATCAACGGCCATACCGACAACGTCGGCGGCTACGACTACAACATTGGTCTGTCGAACAACCGGGCGAATGCGGTGGCCGCGATCGCCCGCCAGGCTGGCGCCAACGTCAGCTCGGTGCAGGGCTTCGGCTACACCCAGCCGCGCGCGGACAATGCGACGGCCGGTGGCCGGGCGCTGAACCGCCGCGTCGAAGTCATGTGCAACTGAGCAAAGGGGACAGGCAGATGAACATCAGGATCGCGCTTTCCCTGCTAGGGGTTGCAGCTCTTTCGGCCTGCGGCGGGGACTTCAGCACCCCGTTGCCGAACGTCAACAACGAGAAGGTCGGCGTTTGGGTCAGCCCGCGCGGCTGCCAGAGCTGGTACTTCTACGATGGCACCGGCGCCTTCATGTCGCCGCGCATGTCGCCGAACGGCCAGCCGGTGTGCAACACCGAGCCGCTGCCGCCGAGGGCCGCGCCCGCGGGCGGGTACAACTGAACACACGCGCCACGGCGCGGACGGGAAAGGGGCACCTCGGTGCCCCTTTCGGCTTTGGGCGGGTCCGGCGCCGCGTGCCCAAGCGCCAGGCAGGTCGTACGCAAAGTGATGCGCCGACACCCGTTTTTGTCACGTTCCCGATATTTGCACACAATAGCTTGCGGAAAGGCCCGGCTGAGGCCACCATCAGGGCATAACCTCTTGTGAAGGAGTCGTTATTGGGCATCGCCGCGCTGACCCCCCCGCCCCGCCCCGAAGATGTTCTTGAAACGCTTCTGGAATTTCCCGACAACCGCCTGCTGATTGGCCTCTGCGGGCAGTTCGATCGGAACCTCGCACAGATCGAGCACAAGCTCGGGGTGCAGATCATCCGCCGCGGCAACCAGTTGGCGGTGATGGGTCCGGGGGCGGCGCGAAGTCAGGCGGCGGTGGTGCTGCGTGGCCTCTATGCGCGGCTCGAAGCAGGACGGGTGGTGGAGGCGGGCGACATCGACGGCGCGATCCGTCTGGGCGATCCGATCTTCGACACGCCCGCCCGTGGTGGTGGCCCGATTGACCAGTTGGAGATGTTTCAGGGCGGCCGGGTGGAGATTCGCACCCGCCGCAAGGTCGTTGAACCCCGCACCGAGGCGCAGAAGGCCTATGTCCGCGCGCTTTACGCCAACGAGCTTGGCTTCGGCATCGGCCCGGCTGGCACCGGCAAGACCTACCTGGCGGTGGCGGTCGGCGTGAACCTGCTGCTGGGCGGGCATGTCGACAAGATCATCCTCAGCCGTCCGGCGGTGGAGGCGGGCGAACGGCTTGGTTTCCTGCCCGGCGACATGAAGGAGAAGGTCGACCCCTACATGCAGCCGCTTTACGATGCGCTGAATGATTTCCTGCCCGCCAAGCAGTTCCAGAAGCTGATGGAGGACAAGCAGATCGAGATCGCGCCGTTGGCCTTCATGCGCGGCCGCACGCTGGCCAATGCCTTCGTGGTGCTGGACGAGGCGCAGAATGCGACCTCGATGCAGATGAAGATGTTCCTGACCCGGCTAGGCGAGGGCAGCCGGATGGTGATCACCGGCGACCGCACCCAGGTCGACCTGCCGCGCGGCACCGCCTCCGGCCTGGCCGAGGCAGAACGCATCCTGAACGGCGTCAAGGGGGTCAGCTTCAACTACTTCACCTCCAAGGACGTGGTCCGCCACCCGCTTGTCGCCCGCATCATCGAGGCGTATGAGCGCGACGATGAGGCCGCTGGTTGACACCATGATCGAGGACGCGCGCTGGCGGGGTTTCGACCTTGCCGGTGCGGGCGAACGCGCGGCGCGGGCGGCGCTGACCAAGCTGGCGCTCGACCCCGACCGTTTCGCGATCTCGCTGCTGGGCTGCAACGATGCCCGCATCGCGGCGCTGAACGGCGATTTCCGGGCGAAACCGGCCGCGACCAACGTGCTCAGTTGGCCCTCGGCGGACCGTGGCGCGGTGGCGGAGGGCGGTGTGCCCGTGCAGCCCGAACCCGGGCAACCCGACGCCCCCGCCGAACTCGGCGATATCGCCATTGCCTGGGAGACCTGCACCGCCGAGGCGGAAGCGGTGGAAAAACCGCTGCACGATCACGTGACGCATCTGATCGTTCATGCAACCTTGCATCTTCTGGGCTACGACCACATCCGTGACGGCGACGCCACAGTGATGGAAACGACCGAAACCGGCATCCTTGCCAGCCTCGGGGTGGCGGACCCATATGCGTGACGCCCGCCGCAGGGCGGAACACCAGTGAATGGCGGCAACGCCGAAGGATGGAAAGGACAGATGGGCAGTAGCAGCGATGGGGCCGACCCGGTGGAACACACCCCCGACCCCGAGGAAAACGCGCAGCGCGGGCTGTTCGGCCGCCTGTTCAAGTCGCTCACCCCCTCGTCCGAGGCGCAGGAGCGCGCGGAGGCGGCAGCCCCCGGCGCTTCGATGCCCGTGCCGCAGACCCTCGGCCTGTCGAACCTGCGCCGCCTGCGGGTGGATGACGTGGCGATCCCGAAGGCCGAGATCGAGGCGGTTCCGGTGGATATCGGCAAGGACGAACTGGTCGCCGCCTTCCGCGAGCATGGCTATTCGCGCCTGCCGGTCTACAAGGACACGCTCGACAAGCCGCTGGGGCTGGTCTTGCTGAAAGACCTCGCCCTCGGCTTCGGCTTCGGGCAGGGCAACGGGCGGTTCAATCTGCGCAAGCTCTTGCGCCCGGTGCTTTACGCGCCGCCGTCGATGCCGGTCGGGGTGCTGTTGCAGAAGATGCAGCGCGACCGGGTGCACATGGCGCTGGTGATCGACGAATACGGCGGCGTCGATGGCCTTGTAACCATCGAAGACCTGATCGAAACCATCATCGGCGAGATCGAGGACGAGCACGACGAGGACGAGGCCGGGCTCTGGGTCGAAGAGAAACCCGGCGTCTACCTCGCCCAGGCGCGGGCGCCGCTGGATGAGTTCGAGGCGATGATCGGCCGACGTCTGCACGGTGGCGACGAAGAGGAAGAAGTGGATACGCTCGGCGGCCTCGTCTTCCTGCTGTGCGGCCGGGTGCCTGCGCGCGGCGAGGTGATCACCGATGCCAACGGCGTGGTGTTCGAGGTGGTCGACGCCGACCCGCGCCGCATCAAGCGCCTGCGGGTGCGCCTGCCCGTCTCTGCGCGGGCGGGCGAAGAGAACGACGGCTGACACGCATGGCCCGGCGTCTTTATCTCGGGCGGCCCGGACGCCGCCGCCCCGGCCGCTTTCTGGCCGCGCCGGTGCTTGGTGCGTTGATGGCGGCCGGGCAGGCGCCGCTGGGCTTGTGGTGGCTGGCGCTGTTGGCGCTTGCCGGGCTGACCTGGCTGATCGCCGAAGCCGACGAGGGGCGCGACGCCACCCTGATGGGCTGGCTGGCGGGCGCGGGCTACTTCGGCGCCGCGATGTTTTGGATCGTCGATCCGTTCTTCGTCGATGCCGCGCAGGACGGCTGGATGGCCCCCTTCGCGCTGACCCTGATGGCGGGCGGGATGGCGCTGTTCTGGGCGCTGGCCGGCGCTCTGTCGGCGCTGATGGGGGCCGATCCGCGCGGCCGGGCGCTGGGCTTCGCCGTCGCGCTGGCCGCTACGGACCTTCTGCGCGGCTATGTTTTCACCGGCCTGCCCTGGGCGCTGGTCGGCCATATCTGGGTCGGCACCTGGCCCGCGCAGATCGCGGCGCTGGTCGGCCCGGTCGGCCTCAGCCTGATGACCACGCTCGCCGCCGCCGCGCCGACCGCCTTCGGCGCCGTGCGGGGTGCGGTGTTCGCCTGGGCGCTGATCGGGGCGGCGGGCGGCTGGGGGCTGGTGCGCCTGCGCGCGCCCGAGCCGGAACCCACGGCGTTGACGGTGCGGCTGATCCAGCCCAACGCCGCACAGCACCTGAAATGGCGCAGCGATCTGGCCCCGATGTTCTTCGAGCGGCTGCTGACCCACACCGCCGCGCCGGGCAAGCCCGACCTGATCGTCTGGCCCGAAACCTCGGTGCCGTTCCTGTTGAACCGCCCCGGCGACGGGCTGAAGATGGTCGCCGAGGCCGCGCACGGTATCCCCGTCGCCATCGGCATCCAGCGCACCGAGGGTTTTCGCGCCTACAACAGCCTCGCCTTTCTCGGCCCGGACGGGGCGGTCACACAGATCTACGACAAGCACCATCTGGTGCCCTTCGGCGAATACATCCCGCTGGGCGACCTGATCTGGCGCCTGACCGGCATCGAAAGCTTTGCTCCCTCGCAGGGCTACGGCTACAGTTCCGGCCCCGGCCCGCAGGTGCTGAACCTCGGCCGCCTTGGCCATGTGCTGCCGCTGATCTGCTACGAGGCGGTGTTTCCGCAAGACCTGCGCCCCGCGACCCGCCCCGACTGGATCCTGCAGGTCACCGACGATGGCTGGTTCGGCACGATGTCCGGCCCCTACCAGCACTTCGCGCAGGTGCGGCTGCGCGCGGTCGAGCAGGGCCTGCCGATCCTGCGCGCCGCCAACACCGGCGTTTCGGCCGTGGTCGATGCCAAGGGCCGGGTGCTTGACCGCATCCCGCTGGACACCGAGGGCCATATCGACGCCATCATCCCCGGTGCGCTTGCGGCAACACTCTACAGCCGCACGGGCGATTGGCCGATGCTGCTGCTGCTGATGGCGCTTGCCGCCGGGTTGATGCGGCGCCGTTTGCAGCACGGCCATTGACCCCGGCGCAGGCTGGGGATACCCCGGTCATCGTACAACCGTCACAACGGCTTCCTGGCGTGACGGGCTTATCCAACGGAGCACTTCCCCATGCCGCGCAAGAATTACGTCTTCACTTCCGAGTCGGTCTCGGAGGGTCACCCCGACAAGGTCTGCGACCGCATATCCGACGCGGTGCTGGACGCTTTCCTGACCGAGGAACCGCACGCGCGGGTCGCCTGCGAGACCTTCGCGACCACCAACCGCGTCGTGGTGGGGGGCGAGGTCGGGCTGTCGGATCAGGCCAAGCTGTCGGAATACATGGGCAAGATCGACGGTATCGTGCGGTCCTGCGTCAAGGACATCGGCTATGAACAGGACGAGTTCCACTGGGACACGCTGCAGGTCTCGAACTACCTGCACAAGCAATCGGCCCATATCGCGCAGGGCGTCGACCGCGACGGGGCCGGTGATCAGGGCATCATGTTCGGCTATGCGGTGCGCGAGACGCCGGAACTGATGCCGGCGCCGATCCACTATGCCCACGCGATGCTGCACCGTCTGGCCGAGGCGCGCAAGGCGGGCCTCGCACCGGAACTGCGGCCCGACGCCAAGTCGCAGCTCTCGGTGCGCTACGAGGACGGCAAGCCGGTCGAGGTGACCTCGCTGGTGCTCTCGACCCAGCACGCGCATGAACACCAGACCTCGGCCCATATCCGCGCCATCGTGGAGCCCTTCATCCGCGAGGTGCTGCCCGCGGGCTGGCTGACCGAGAAGACCGAATGGTGGGTCAACCCGACCGGCACCTTCGTGATCGGCGGGCCGGACGGCGACACCGGGCTGACCGGGCGCAAGATCATCGTGGATACCTACGGCGGTGCCGCCCCGCACGGCGGCGGTGCCTTCTCGGGCAAGGATCCGACCAAGGTCGACCGCTCGGCGGCCTATGCCGCGCGCTATCTGGCCAAGAACGTGGTCGCCTCGGGGATGGCGGAACGCTGCACGATCCAGCTTTCCTACGCGATCGGCGTCGCCAAGCCGCTGTCGATCTACGTCGACACCCACGGCACCGGCCAGGTCGACGAAGAAGCGATCGAACGCGCGCTGGCCGAGGTGATGGACCTGACCCCGCGCGGCATCCGCACCCACCTGAACCTCAACCGCCCGATCTACGCCCGCACCTCGGCCTACGGCCACTTCGGCCGCCAGCCCGACGCCGACGGCGGCTTCTCGTGGGAGAAGACCGACCTGATCGAGGCGTTGAAGCAGGCGGTAAGGTGATGAC
>NZ_CBAICG010000052.1:0-22829 GCF_964715405.1 Solirhodobacter sp.
ATCCTCAGTTTGCCGACCAGACCTGCCCGCGATCCCGCGAAATCACTGCCCACCTCCGCGTGAAATCACTGCCCGGGATCGCGCGAAATGCGTGCCCATGATCCTCTGAAACCCCTGCCCACCATCACGCGAAACACGCAGATAGGCCCGGGCGACCCCGGCATTGGCCAGATGTGCGCGGTCAAGGTAGGTGCCCAACCCGTTGAAGCGGCCCAGCGGATGTTCGGTCCGCACCTTGGCCGTGGCCTCGGCATCGACCGTCGAGGATTGGGTGCAGCCGAACGGCCCGCAGTTCTGCGTGCTGACCACGACCTGCTCGGGTTCCACGAACAGCGACTGCGCCAGGACCGAGGCGATCGGCAGCGCGATGAACAGGACCATCGCGGCCAGCGATGGCAGGATGAACCAGAAGAAGGTGCGGCGCTTCATGAGTCCGGGCGTCCGTGCTGAGGCAGGGCGGCCCGAAGGCCGCCCCGCGTCGTCGGCGTCATGTTACTTGAGGAAGCCCTGCGCCTTGGCCGCCGTGGTATAGGCGGCCTCGATGCCGGCCAGCGCCTGATCGGCGGTTTCCTTGCCCTGGAAGAACTGCGGCAGCCCGTCGCCCAGCGACGTGTGCATCAGCCCGATGTAGGGCAGCATCGGATAGGGCTGCGCCCCCGCCTTCAGCGATGCGACCACCCCGGCCGAGGTGTTCGTCGGCTCGTAGCCCTTCACCAGCCAGACCGAGTCCGCGCTGTGCGGCAGGATGTTCTCGGGCGAGATCGCGTGCATCATCGCCACGAAGGTCGCCTCGGCATCCGCGTCGGAGACATTCCTGGCGACCGCGAAGCCGTCCCACCACAGCGTGGTGGCCGGGATGCTGCCGCCGCCCACGGTCGGCGCGCCGGCCAGAACGGTGTTCGCGATAATCTCGGGCGTCGAGCCCTTTTCGTCAAGGATCGCGCCGCCGCGTGAACCCCAGAGGGTGGCCACGGCAAGCTTGCCGCCTTCCCACAGCGCCTGCGTCGCGTTCGAGTCGTAGGTGAGATAGTCGGGGTTCGAATAGGCCATCAGATCCTTCAGCATCGTCAGCGTCTTGACGCCCGTCGGATTGTCGATTGCGGCCTCGGCGGTGCCCGGCTTGAAGAAGGTGCCGCCCTCGCCGATGTACATGTTCACGAATTCCTCGGCCAGGTTCCAGCCGGATTTCGTGTTCAGCGCGAAGGGGTAATCCGTAATCCCCGCCGCTTTCACCTTCTTGGCGACGTCGAGCCCCTCTTCATAGGTCTTCGGCGGTTGCAGGCCGAGCTTCTCGAGGATGTCCTTGCGGTAGAACAGGTGCTGGGCGTTCATCATGAACGCCACCGCCATCACCTTGCCGTCGATGGTGATGAGCTGCTGCGGCTGAAGGTCCGCACCGTACTTCTTCACCAGGTCGTCGAGCGGGCGGATCAGGTTGCCACCCAGCAGCGGCACGATCGACGACGTGGTGACATGCACCGCCATGTATTGCGCGGGGTTCGCGGTCAGCGCGGCAACCTGCAGGTTCTCGTATTCGGTGGTCGGGTTCGCGGTGACCGCGACACCGGCACAGGCCCTGGCCCCCGCAACGACATCCTGAATGGCCGGAAAGTCGTTGCCAAGGAAACTGACGGCCCCGGCCTTGATGCCGCAGCCCGCATGGGCACTGGCCGTGGCCGATCTCGACCTGACCATTGCGGACCGCGAGTTTCTGGTGCTGCTTGGCCCCTCGGGCTGCGGATGATTGCCGGTCTGGAACAGGCGACCGAAGGCGATATCCTGATCGACAGGCGCCGGGTGAACGGGCTTGACCCGAAGGACCGCGACGTGGCGATGGTGTTCCAGAGCTACGCGCTTTACCCCAACATGATCGTCTACGAGATCATCCGCTTTCCGCTGAAGGTGCGGCGGGCCGACCCGGCGGAACATGACGCGCGCGTGCGCCGCGCCGCCGACCATGTGCGCATCCCCGGCATTGCCGCGCCCGACGGCCCCGTCACCCTCGGGTTCCGGGCCGAGGATGCCGCGATCGGGCAAGCGGGCGAGATCGCCGCGCCGATCTACACGCTCGAACTTCTGGGCGATGCCACCATGGTCACCGTCAAGGCGGGCGGCGCGCTGGTCGCGATCAAGGCCCCCAAGGATTTTCGCGCCGAGATCGGCGACCCGGTTGCGGCCCGCGTTCCCGCCGCGATCTGCCACCTCTTCCACCCAACCACCGGAGAAAGGCTTTCCCGATGAAAGGCTCGCGCCCCGAACAGGCCGCACTGTCGCGCGGCACCGACATGACCCGGACCGAGGCGACCCGCGCCGTGATCGAGGGCATGGTCGACGGCCTGAACGACCACCGCATCGACGACATCGGCCAGTATTTCACCGAAGGCTTCCGCTGGATGGGCAACTCCGGCTGCGGCAGCAAGACCGGGCTGAAGGAATTTCAGGACAACTGGCAGCGCCCGTTCCAGGCGGCGTTCTCCGACAAGGTCTGCGTCGACGAGGCGCGGCTGTTCATGGGCGAATGGGCCGCCGCCTTCGGTCGGCAGGAGGCCACCCATTCGGGCGAGTTCATGGGCATCGCGCCGACCGGCAAGCGGGTCGAGATCCGCTATATGGATTTCTGGAAGGTCGTCGATGGCCGGATCGTCGACAACTGGGTGATGGTGGATTTCCCCTATGTGATGGCGCAACTCGACGTTGACTGTTTCGGTGGTCACGGCTGGGAAGCCTATGATCGGGGTGAGAAGGTGCCGCCACAGCCCGGGGTGGCCTGACATGGCTGTGATTCCTCTCAAGCGCGGCAAGCCCGAGGTCGAGCGCGCCGAGGACGACGCGCGTGTCCGGGCAGCGGTCGAGGCGGCACTGGCCGATATCAATGCGCGTGGCGATGCGGCGGTGCGAGAGATGGCGGCGAAGTTCGACCGTTACGCGGCGCCGAGTTTCCGCCTGTCCGCGTCCGAGATCGAGGCCGCGATGCAGAAGGTCGCCGCGCGCGACATCGCCGATATCCGCTTCGCCCAGACCCAGATCCGCCGTTTCGCCGAAGCGCAGCGCGCCAGCCTGACCGACATCGAGGTGGAGACGCTGCCGGGCGTCATCCTCGGCCACCGCACCATTCCCGTGCAGTCGGTCGGCTGCTATGTGCCCGGCGGCAAGTTCCCGATGGTGGCCTCGGCGCACATGTCGGTGCTGACGGCCGCGGTGGCGGGCGAGCCGCGCATCATCGCGTCGGCGCCGCCAGTGCAGGGCGCGCCGCATCCGGCCATCGTGGCCGCGATGCATCTGGGCGGCGCGCATGAAATCTATGTGCTGGGCGGCATTCAGGCGGTGGGGGCCATGGCGCTTGGCACCGAAACGATCCGGCCGGTCGACATGCTGGTGGGCCCCGGCAACGCCTTCGTCGCCGAGGCCAAGCGGCAGCTTTACGGGCGGGTGGGCATCGACCTGTTCGCCGGGCCGACCGAAACCATGCTGATCGCCGATGACACGGTGGATGCGGAGCTTTGCGCGACCGACCTGCTGGGGCAGGCCGAACACGGCTACAACTCGCCCGCCTGCCTGATCACCACCTCGCGCGCGCTGGCCCTTGCCACCCTGGTCGAGGTGGACCGCCTGCTGGCGATCCTGCCCACGCGCGACACCGCAGCGGTCAGTTGGCGCGACTTTGGCGAGGTGATCCTGTGCGACACCCACGACGAGATGCTGAGCGTCGCCAACCAGATGGCCTACGAGCACGTGCAGGTGATGATCGACCGCGACGACTGGTATCTGGCCAACATGGTCAACGATGGCGCGCTGTTCCTCGAGGCGCGCACCAACGTGGCCAACGGCGACAAGGTGATCGGCACCAACCACACCCTGCCCACGCGCCGCGCGGGCCGCTACACCGGCGGGCTCTGGGTCGGCAAGTTCTTGAAGACGCACAGCTATCAGCGCATCGTCATGGACGAGGCCGCGGCCCTGGTCGGCGAATACGGCAGCCGCCTCTGCCTGCTCGAAGGCTTCGTGGGCGATGCTGAACAGTGCAACATCCGCGTGCGCCGCTATGGCGGGCGCAACGTGGGCTATGGGATGGCGGCGGAATGAGTGACGTGCTGCAGGACGCGAAGGCCCGTGCGCTGGCCCTTTGGGCCGCGGTTGACGCGGCGGCGCCCGAGGGGATGGCCGCCGCCTGCCGCACGCATCTGCCCGCGGGCTTCCGCTGGCAGAGCCCGGCGCCCGTTGGCGACCTGCAGGGGCCGGATGCGCTGGCCGACACGTATCTTGCGCCGCTGAAACGCGCGATCCCCGATCTGGCGCGCCAGACCCACATCTTCAAGGCGGGTGTGTCGAACGGGCGCAAGGACGGAACCGGCGACGGCGCCGTCTGGGTGGCCGCCACCGGCTACATGACCGGCACGGCGGTCGGCGATTTCCTTGGCATCCCGCCCGGCCCGCGCCCGCTGCGGCTGCGGTAGGGCGAGTTCCTGCGGCTGCACGAGGGCCGGATCGTGCAATTGCAGTTCCTGCTGGATTTCGCCGACTGGTTCGAACAGATCGGCCGCCCGGTTCTGCCCCGCCCCAGGGGCGTGCCCTTCGTCTTTCCCGCCCCGACCGGCCACGACGGCATCCTGTCCGGCCCGCAGGACGCGGCCACGTCGACGGAAACGCTCGATTTTGCGCGGGTGTTCATCTATGGCGGGCTGAACCGGTTCGACCGGTCGGACCTGTCCAGCATGGGTATGGCGCGGTTCTTTCATCCCAATCTCAAGTGGTACGGGCCGGGCGGCATCGGCGGCTGCCTGAGCCTGAAGGAGTTCGAGGACTTGCATCAAAGGCCGTGGCTGGCGGCCTTTCCCGACCGGCAGGTGCAGGATCTCGACAACCTGATCGCCGAAAACCGGCTGGTGGGCGCCTCAAGCTTTCCCGGCGTGCTGGCCACCCACACCGGCCGCTATCAGGACACCCCTGCCACCGGCACCAAGATCGCCTTCAACGGCATCGACTTCTGGCTGAAGACCGGCGGGCAGTTCACCGAGAACTGGGTCTTTGTCGACATGATCGATCTGTTCAACCAGTTCGGCGTCGATCTGTTCGCGCGGATGAAGGCGCAGGGGGGCAAGGCGTGACCCTGCCGCGCACCCCCTCGTTCCGGCTTGATGGCCGCCGCGCGCTGATCACGGGCGCCTCGTCGGGGATCGGGCGCTCGGCGGCGGTTGCGCTGGCCGAAGCGGGCGCCGAGGTGACGCTGACCGCGCGGACGCCTGGCCGAAGAGATCAACCTCACCGGTCTCTGGGGTTTTGAACATGCCAACACCTGTTCACGCCCCCGGCTCGACGCTTTTGGCGGCGGTGCACATCTCATCGACCTTGGCGCGCGCAAATCCATCGGCTGGACCAGCACCCACGAATGGCTGGCCGCCGCGCTGACCGGGGAGGGCGCCGATGCCTGAGATCATCTACACGACGGTCTATCAGTTCCCCGAACTCTCCGACGTCGCCAAGGAAAAGGCCCGCAGCTGGTATCGCGAACTCGGGCCCCATGACGATTGGTGGGACGCGGTCTACGAGGATTTCGAGCGTGTCTGCGAAATCCTCGGCATCCGCCTGAAGACCACGCCCGTCCGCCTGATGGGGGGCGGCGCGCGGTCCAAGCCCTGCATATGGTTCTCCGGGTTCTGGAGCCAGGGCGACGGGGCCTGTTTCGAAGGCTACTGGTCCCATGCCAAGGGCGCGACCGCGCGCATCCGGGACTATGCCCCGACGGATTCGGCGCTGCACAGCATCGCCGACCGTCTGCAGGTCCTCCAGCGGCGCAACTTCTACCAGCTTGCTGCCGAGGCCAGCCACCGAGGACGCTACTCCCACGAAAACACCATGTCCGTGGATGTCACCCGGGACAGCCCGACCTGGCAGCCGCCCACCGAGGATGCCGAGGAGACCGTGACCGAGGCACTGCGCGATCTCGCCGGATGGCTCTACCGCCAGCTTCAGGCCGAATATGACCACCTCACTTCGGACGAGGCCATTGAGGAGGGGATCATCGTCAACGCGTACACCTTCACCGCAGGAGGGCGGCGGTTTGGATGAACAGGCCCGCGGACTGGCCTGTCCTTGCTTTGAGCGCCGAAGTCGCCTATATATCTTTCCTGATCGGGGAGAAATTATGCCAGCTGAACTCACCATCAACGAAGCAGCCCATCTCGCCGGTGTATCGACCAAGCTCATCGAGAAGTCGGTGGAATCTGGTGTCCTGCGCGCAGAAAAGGTGACCGATGGCTTGACGCGGAGGCTGACTCGCCGCCTGCCTCTGGCTGCCGTGCCATTCCTGTCTGTGATCAACGACGAATGGCTGCGCGACCTACCGGTCGCGCGAAAGCGCCGCATCTGGATGTTTATCAGCCGTAGCCGCGTGGCTGCTGATGCAAGGCTTTCCGATGTGCGGCTCAACGATTCCATCACCCTGGACATCGAAGGTTTGGCGGGCGCCCGTACCCGTCTGGCCTATGCATATCGGGCTGCACGTGACGCCCACCTTGTCTCGGATGAGGCGATCCTCGGCGGAACGCCTGTCATTCGTGGCACTCGGATGACAGTCTATGCGGTTCTTGGACGCCTTGAAGGCGGCGACTCGATCGCCGATCTGTGCGAAGACTACCCGGACATCCCGAAAGCGGCTTTTCATGCTGCCGCGACTTATGCCAAGACCCACCCGCTGCGAGGGCGGCCTGCGGGAAGACCGTGGCTTCCGGAAGCCGCCGTCCGGCATTAGGGCATGCATTTCTTCATCGACGAGTGTCTTTCCCCGCAGGTTGCAGCACGTCTCAATGAAACTGGTGCTCATACCGCTGTTCATCCACGAGATATCGGGCGACGCGGTGATCCCGATCATGTCGTGCTGAAAAATGCCATCGTTGAGGACCGGATTATCGTCACCGAGAATGCCCGGGACTTTCGAGGCCTTGTCGGAAGAGAGGACCTGCACCCGGGTCTTTTCATCCTGCCCTGTGTTTCGCGAGATCAGTGCTTGCAGCTTATGATGACTGCGATTGCATTTCTTGAGACGGAGGCCGCTCGAACCGACGAGGCGCCGGCCGATCATATGGTGAATCGGGTGATAGAGGTCGATGCTGCAGGGCGATCCGCGCGCCGTCGCGCTGAAGTTGGCGCGATCGGCAGGGAACTCCGACAACAGCTTCGGTGCATCGACGGCGGTGAACCTGTCCATCGTCAACGCTGCAACGGCGACCACCATCAGCACGCCGAGAATCCCGTTGCGCCAGCGCGGATCATGGGTTTCATCGAAAATGTTGGCGCAGGGCGCCTGAACGATCCTGAGGCCGACCGGAAGGCACAGGCCGATCAGCAGCACCGTGCCCGCCTGGCCTGCGGCAGCTTCAGCCGCCGCGCGGCTGCGTTCTGCCGCGTGCGCCTGGTTGGTGGCCATCGTCTCGAACGGCGTTGCGTGCTGCCCGCTTGCTTCGCGGCGGCCGCCTTGTCGGCAAAACCGCTTGCGGTGGCGAACTGGCTGGCCGCGCGGCGCGCGAGGTCGCCGCCGAGATCGCCCCAAAGCCCGCGCCCGATCTGCACCAGCGCGACGGTTTCGGGAATGAGAAAACCCCGCAACAGCCCCCACACGCCGCGCGTTGCCGCCCAGACCGGGCCGAACACCGCGGCGGCGGCGTTGAACTCCAGCGGGATGAACCCCGAGGATTCGTGGATCCGGCGGAAGGCTCTTGCGTCGTAGCGGCCAAGGCGTCCGGCAAACCGGGCGATGGACGCATCCAGCGCGTGATGGCCGCCTTCGACCTCGGAGGCGGCCGTGGCCTCTGGATGCGCCAACATGTCCCTCCCTGAACGCCGGGCAGCAGGGCGTGTTTGGTGACGATCCCGACGCTGACCCCGCCATCCACGATCAGGATCGGCACGTCGGTGGCGATCGAGAGGTCAATGAGATGGTCATGGTCCGCATCGGGCGGCGCTTGCCGGGCGCCGTCAAGTGATCCCGCATGGCAGGCCACCGGCGCCATGATGGAATGCGCCCTGATCAGGTGCAGCCTGGAAAGGCCCGGCCTTCCAATCCGTCATCACTCGGCGGAGCATGGGGGGCTGATCCGGTACTCCTTCTTGAACTCGCGTGAGAGCTGCGAAGGCGTCTCGAACCCGCAGGCCAGGGAAATTTCGAGAAGCGGAAGGTGGCTGGACGCGATCAGAAGCCGCGCCCGGCGCAGCCGGAGGCCGCGATGGTATCGTTGCGGCACGGGAAAAGTCGGGTTCGACGAAGCCCAGGGCACTGTTCTTTCCAACCCGGTGGCCCCAGTCGGCAGAGGTCACGGCGCCGACGACGCGGCCGCCCGACAGGCTGCTGTCGCCGCCTTGCGCGGGGGCCTGGGTACAATCGAGCACCAACAATAAGAGGGTGCGCCGCGACGGCGACGCCGCCAGCGCCGCCGTGCCGACGAACGCCGGTTTGTCGAGCTTGACGAAGCGGGCGAGGTTGGAGTCGAAGGGGGTGAATTCGATGACCAGATCGGCCTTCCCGTGGCGATGGCGCTTTTCCAGCCGCATCGATTCCGCGGCATGGGGTCCGAACAGTCGCAATCCATGCACCGCTCCGTCGATGGTGGCGGTGATGGGGCCGTTGACGATGGTGTGGCTCCCGACCTCCTGCAGGGCGGGCATCCGCTGGAAGACGTTGTCCAGCACCGGCATCACGCGGTCGGTATCGTCGGGGCAAGGCGAAGTCTGCCGCCTGCCGTGAACCCCTGTCCGACGGGCCAGCTTGGCGGGGCCTACAAGCCCTGACGGATGCCGCGATGCGGGCCATCCATGATACCGCGCTGCGTCTGCTCGCCGAACTTGGGAAGGGCGAGGTGCCCGAGGTCTGGAGCGTCAGTTGCTGGCCTGCGGCGCACAGAAGGCCGACGACCGCATCCATTTCCCGCGCAAGATGGTCGAAACAGAAGCCGTCGCCGTCATGCTGGCCTGCAGGGAGCACGGTCTGCCGCTGTCGTGCATAACGGCGGCGCAGTCGGGGGCCACCGCCCCGGCAACGCTTGCCGGATTTCTGGCGCAGTCGCTGGCCGAGACCCTCGGCAGTCTGATCATGGTCAACGTGTTCAAGCCCGGCGATCCGATGGTATTCTCGAACTGGCCGCTGGTGATCGGCCTGCGTACGGCGCCTTTGTCGGCGGCGGCGAGATTTCGGTGTTGAACGCCGCCGCGGCGCAAATCTCGACTTGGATGGGGCTACCGTCCGGCGTGGCCTGTTCGACGACAGACGCCAAGGCTATCGACGCGCAATAGGGGGTGGAAAAGGGAATCTTGGCGCTGGCGGCAGGTCTGGCCGGGGGCAGCCTGATCGACGAGTCGTCGGGGGTGATGGCGTCGCTGCTGGGCGCCAGTTTCGAGGCGTTGATCCTGGATGACGAAATGCACTTGCTGCTCTACCGCAGGATCCGGGGCATCGAGGTCAACGAAGAAACCCTCGCCTTCGATGCAATCTGCGAAGCGGTTCCGGCTGCGAAGCGGTTCCGGGTTCCGGCCATTTCCCCGGTGGTGCCCGCACCATAGCGGCAATGGAGCGGGATTGCTTCTATCCCAGGATCGCGGACCGCGATGCGCCGGTGACCTGGGCCGAAAAGGGCCAGCCTGATGCCTGGGGGCGGGCGAGAGCCAAGGCCAAGCAGGTTCTGGCGACGCACCATCCCGCGTATCTGACCCCCGAGGCCGCGGCCCGCATCCAGGGCGGCGTCAACATCCTGCTGGAGGCTTGGGCGATGGTTGCCCTATCCCGGCAGGATCGTCAGCGCATCCCCGATCCAAGGCATGGCAAGATGGCCGGGGTCGACCACTTGCGCGCGCAGGAATCCCGCCGGCGTAGAGATCGCCCAGCCCGCACCGCTGGCGATCAAGCCGAAGATCGTCGCGGCAACACCGCTGCCGTTTCTCGATATGCGCGACGTCACCATCGCCCGCCTGCGGGCCGTGATGGCGGGCGGAGCGCGTATCGGTCTGCTCGCCTCGCCCGCGCCGCGTCGGTCCCGCGCCCAGAGCGACCATCTTGCCGCCGCGGCATGATCCCCGTCTGGCCACGGGACGAGGCGCCGACGCTCGCGCTGATCCGGGCGGCCAAGGCGGGCGATACCGGGCCGACCGCGCAGCGCGCGCTGGCCGATCTGGCCGTGGCACTCGCCCCCAGATGCGACCATCTGATTGTTGCCTGCACCGAATTGTCGCTGCCGCCATCAGGCTGGACCGATGCCTGGTCTCGGCCATCGAGGATTCTTCGCGAGGCGACGGCGTTGGTGATGTGGCGCCCGTTTGCGCGGACTTCAAGCGGGTTGCTTCGAGCCATGTGCCGGAGCGGAAAAAGGGCCTGCCAGCGAACGGACCGGCAAGCAAAGGACCACGCGACGTCACGCGACCGGGTCGGCAGGGTGCTCAATAAACGAACCCCTTCCAGGTTGCGACATTGGCAAGATCGCTGACCCAAAGCATGTTTGGCGCGGGGCGAGCGATTGGGTCGAGCACAATGGCACCCGGAACTGCCGGTTCACCTTGTTCTGCGGGCATGGCGCCCGCTTGCCTCGCACGGCCGACTTCGGAGTCTTGCCACGGATAATCCCTTCAATTCGCATGGCCTTCATCAGCCGCGCCACCGTGCGGCGGGCGACGTCGAAACCCTCCCGCCGCACCGGCCGCCAGACCTTGCGCCCGCCGCAGACCCGCCCGTTCTTCTCGAACACCCGCTGGATAGGGGCGCGAAGTTCCTCGTCCCGTTTGGCGCGATCCGACAGGCGCGTCGGGTCAATCCGCCGCGCCGGGTGATCATAGGAGGTGGCTGGGGCGATCGGCAACCTGTCGCAGATCGGTTCAAGACCAGATCCGCGACGGGTCTATCCTTCGCGATCCGTGCGACGGGGCCGGAGTGGTCCGCGCAGGAGCCTGCTCCGGAACAGCGGAATTTGCCATTTTGAGCGGCTGCGCTTTCCAATTGCCGAGTCTCGGGTTTATGCTGCCCAGAAAGGGGAAGCCCCCATGGCCACGACCTTCGGCAAGAATCTGCACAAGCGCGCGGCGGGGTTTTCCGATGCGGCTTGGCTTGACGTGCTGAGCGCGGTCGAGGGAACCTATGCCGATCTGGTGGTTTATCAGGAGCGGTTGGAACGCCAGAACGCCGAACTGGAGGGGATGCGCGCCTTTCTCGGCTCGATCCTTGCGTCGGTGTCCGACATCCTGATCGTGGTCTCGCGCAATGGCAAAGTCGAGGAAACCAGCGCCTCGGTTTCGGCCCGCGCCGGGCACAGGGCGCAGGCGGGCATGGCGCTGACCGATCTGTTCGATGCGCGCGACCACGCCGCGCTGACCGCCGCCTTGCAGCGCGCCGCCGCCGAGCGCAAACCGGTGACGCTTGAGGCGGGGCTGCTGACGATCGACGGCGCGACCCCGGTCGAGCTGAACCTGTCGCCCCGTTTCGACGACCGTGGGCGCGCTGCGGGCATGGTGCTGCTGGGGCGCCCGGTCGGCGAACTGCGGCAGGCCTACGCGCAACTGGCGGAAAGCCATGCCGAACTCCAGTCCGCGCAGGCGCAACTGGTGCGCGGCGAAAAACTGGCCTCGCTGGGCCGGTTGCTGGCGGGGGTGGCGCATGAGCTGAACAACCCGATCAGTTTCGTTTATGCCAATACCCACGCGCTTGACCGCTACGCCGCCAAGTTCGAGACCTACTTCGAGCGGGTTCAGCAGGGCGCCAGCCGCGAGGAGCTCGTGCGCCTGCGCGAAGAGCTGAAGCTCGACCGCGAGGTGCGCAACCTGCGCGACGCGGTCGAGGGCGCGCGCGACGGCGCCGAGCGGGTGCGCGACATCGTCGAGGACCTGCGCCGCCTCTCGTCGGACGGCACCGGCGACATCGTCGCCTTCGATCTGGTTGAATGCACCCGCGTGGCGGCCAACTGGGTGATCCGCGGATCGAAGCGGCAGGTGACGCTAACCTTCGCGGGCGCGACCGTGCTGATGGCGATGGGTCGGCCCGGCCATATCCAGCAGGTGGTGATGAACCTCGTGCAGAATGCGCTCGACGCGATGGAGGACCAGCCCGACGCCGCGATCGAGATCACCCATCTGACCGAGGGCGACCGCGCGATCCTTCAGGTGCGCGACAACGGCCCCGGCATTGCCGCCGCCGCCGCCGCCGCGATCTTCGATCCCTTCTTCACCACCAAGCCGGTCGGTCGCGGCACCGGCCTCGGCCTGTCGATCAGCTACAAGATCGCCGAGGAGCATGGCGGCACGCTTCGCCTGTGCGAGACCGACGGGCGCGGCGCCTGTTTCCGCCTGTCCCTGTCCCTGCCGCCGGAAGCGCCATGACGACCAACGTGCTGTGGCTGCAATCGGCGGGATGCGGCGGCTGCACCATGTCGCTGCTGTGCGCCGAAGATCCCAACGTCTTCGATCTGCTCGACGGTGCCGGGATCAGGATGCTCTGGCACCCCGCGCTGAGCCTTGAGACCGGAGCCGAGGTGCGCGCCATCCTTGACGCCATCCTGACCGGGGCCGAGCGGCTTGACGTGCTCTGCGTCGAAGGCTCGATCACGCGCGGCCCGAAGGGCACCGGGCGCTATCACATCCTGTCGGGCACCGGGCGGCCCATGCTCGACTGGGTGCGCCAGCTTGCCGACGTGGCGCGGAATGTCGTCGCCGTCGGCTCCTGCGCGGCTTTCGGCGGCATGACCTCGGCGGGCGGCAACCCCTCGGACGCGGTCGGCCTGCACTACGAGGGCGCGCATCCCGGCGGTGCGCTGCCGGCGGAGTTCCGATCCGCGTCCGGGCTGCCGGTGATCAATGTCGCGGGTTGCCCGACTCACCCCGGCTGGGTGACGGAAACGCTGTTGATGCTGGCCGATGGCAGTCTGACCGCCGCGGCGCTCGACGGCTACAACCGGCCACGCTTCTATGCCGATACGCTGGTCCATCATGCCTGCCCCAAGAACGAGTTCTACGAATACAAGGCCTCGGCCCGACACCTGTCGGAAATGGGCTGCCTGATGGAGCATCTGGGCTGTGTCGGCACGCAGGCGGTGGGCGATTGCAACATCCGCCCCTGGAACGGCGAGGGCAGTTGCACCCGCGGCGGCTATCCCTGCATCGCCTGCACCGCGCCCGAGTTCGAGGAACCGCGCCACGCCTTCAGCGAAACCCCCAAGATCGCGGGCATCCCGGTCGGCCTGCCGTCGGATATGCCCAAGGCCTGGTTCATGGCGCTGGCGTCGCTGTCGAAGGCGGCCACACCGCGCCGGATCGGCGTCAACGCCACCGCCGACCGGTTGCTGGTGCCGCCGACGCTGCGAAAGCCCAAGGCATGAGCGACCTGCTGGTCGGGCCCTTCAACCGGGTCGAGGGCGATCTGGAAATCCGGCTGGAAACCGATCACGGCCGGGTCACGCAGGCCTTTGTCAACGCGCCGCTGTTTCGCGGTTTCGAGCGGATGCTGGAAGGCAAGGATCCGCGCGACGCGCTGACCATCACGCCGCGCATCTGCGGCATCTGCTCGATCAGCCAATCGGCGGCGGCGGCGCGCGCGCTGGCGGCGGCGCAGGGCGTCACGCCCACGCCGCAGGGCGCGCGGGTGGCGGCGATCATCCACGCGGTGGAAAACCTCGCCGACCATCTGACCCATTTCAACCTGTTCTTCATGTGCGATTTCACCCGGCCCATCTATGCGCCGCATCGCTGGCACGGTCGCGCGGTGCGCCGGTTCACCGCGATGGAAGGCTCGGCGGTGCGTCAGGCCGTCGAGGCGCGGGCGGCCCTGCTGCACATCCTCGGGCTGCTGGCGGGCAAGTGGCCGCATACGCTGGCGATCCAGCCGGGCGGCGTGACCCGCGCGCCAAGCCTGCGCGACAAGCTGCGCATCGAGGTCTCGTTGCGCGCCTTCCGGCGCTATCTGGAGGAGGTGCTGTTCGGCGCCCCGGTGGAAGATTTCGCGGCGCTGACGACGCCAGAGGCGCTGATGCGCTGGGGCAGCGGCGATTGCGGGCTGTTCATCGAGATCGCGGAAGACGTGAAGCTTGACGCGATGGGGCGCGGGGTCGGCCGCTACATGTCCTTTGGCGCCTATGCGCTGGAGGATCGCCCGGCCTTCGCTGCCGGTCTGTGGAACGGCGGTCTGCGCCCGCTCGACACCGCGGCGATCGCCGAGGACCTGAGCCACGCCTGGATGCTGGGCGCCACGGCGCACCCCGCGCAGGGCCGCACCGAGCCCGACGACGACATGCGCGCCACCGCCTATAGCTGGTGCAAGGCGCCGCGGCTGGCGGGCCGCACCGTCGAGGTCGGCGCGCTGGCACGGCAGGTGATCGACGGCCATCCGCTGGCGCGCGCGCTGGCTGGCGGGGGCGTGCTGGCCCGCGTCGCCGGTCGGCTGATCGAGATCGCGCGCACACAAGTGTTGCTGGAGGAGTTGACGCAGGGCCTGACCCCCGAGGCGCAGTTCATGGCGCACGGCAAGCCTGCGTCGGACGGCGCGGGCGAGGGCCTTGTCGAAGCCGCGCGCGGGTCGCTCGGCCATTGGCTGCGCATCGAGAACGGGCGCATCGCGGGTTACCAGATCATCGCGCCGACCACCTGGAACTTTTCGCCGCGCGATGCGGGCGGCGTGCCCGGCCCGGTCGAGGCGGCGCTGGTCGGCGCCGAAGTGCGCGAAGGCGAAACGACGCCGGTTGCCGTGCAGCATATCGTGCGCAGTTTCGACCCCTGCATGGTCTGCACGGTGCATTGAGCGAAGGTCATCCGCATCGGGTGCGCGCGTCGCAACCCGGCCCCGGTGGAAACCGCCTGACCGGCGAGGGCGGCGCGGCGGTCAGAGACTTGCCGTTCCGGGGCCGCCCGTTTTCCCATATTTGAACATCAACACCCTGATTTAAAGACATAAAAACGACGTCTCTCGAAAACGGGATATTGTTCACCCCGGACGACCCCGCATCCCCCATACCGATAGGAACCACGCGCGGCGGCCCTTCGAACCGGCCTGCGCCACAGAGGGGAGGACGCCTTGCCAGATATCGAAACCTTCTATGACGTCATGCGCCGTCAGGGCATCACCCGGCGCAGCTTCATGAAATACTGCTCGCTGACGGCGGCGGCGCTCGGGCTGGGTCCGGCCTATGTGCCGAAGATCGCCCACGCGATGGAGACCAAGCCGCGCACGCCGGTGATCTGGGTCCACGGGCTGGAATGCACCTGCTGTTCGGAAAGCTTCATCCGCTCGGCGCATCCGCTGGCCAAGGATGTCGTGCTGTCGATGATCTCGCTTGATTACGACGACACGCTGATGGCCGCCGCCGGTCATCAGGCCGAGGCGGCGATGATGGACACCATCGAGAAATACAAGGGCAACTACATCCTCGCCGTCGAGGGCAACCCGCCGCTGAACGAGGACGGGATGTATTGCATCATCGGCGGCAAGCCCTTTGTCGAACAACTCCGGATGGCGGCCGAGCACGCCAAGGCGATCATCAGCTGGGGCGCCTGCGCCTCTTACGGCTGCGTGCAGGCGGCAAGCCCCAACCCGACGCGGGCGACGCCGGTGCACAAGGTCATCCTCGACAAGCCGATCATCAAGGTGCCGGGCTGCCCGCCGATCGCCGAGGTGATGACCGGGGTCATCACCTACATGCTGACCTTCGACCGGCTGCCCGAGCTTGACCGCCAAGGCCGCCCGCTGATGTTCTATTCGCAGCGCATCCACGACAAATGCTATCGCCGCCCGCATTTCGACGCGGGCCAGTTCGTCGAGCACTGGGACGACGAGAACGCGCGCAAGGGCTATTGCCTGTACAAGATGGGCTGCAAGGGGCCGACCACATACAATGCCTGTTCCACCGTGCGCTGGAACGAGGGCACCTCGTTCCCGATCCAGTCCGGGCACGGCTGCATCGGCTGTTCCGAAGACGGGTTCTGGGATCAGGGCGGGTTCTACAACCGGCTGACCACGATCAACCAGTTCGGCATCGAGGCCAACGCCGACCAGATCGGCGCGGTGGCGGCAGGGGCCGTCGGCGCCTCGGTTGCGGTTCATGCTGCGGTCTCGGCGCTGAAGCGGGCGCAGAAGAAGACGCAGGACAAGACACCTTCAGAAAAGACGGAGGCCTGAGCGATGGGCGCGACACCGAACGGCTTCAACCTCGACACCGCCGGGCGGCGCATCGTCGTCGATCCGGTGACCCGGATCGAGGGCCACATGCGCTGCGAAGTGAACGTGGACGACAAGGGGTTCATCCGCAACGCGGTTTCCACCGGCACGATGTGGCGCGGGCTGGAAGTGATCCTGAAGGGCCGCGACCCGCGCGACGCCTGGGCCTTCACCGAGCGGATCTGCGGCGTCTGCACCGGCACCCACGCGCTGACCTCGGTGCGTGCGGTCGAGGATGCGTTGCAGATCAAGATCCCGGAAAACGCCAACTCGATCCGCAACATCATGCAGTTGAACCTGCAGATTCACGACCACATCGTGCACTTCTACCACCTGCATGCGCTCGACTGGGTGAACCCGGTCAACGCCCTGAAGGCCGACCCGAAGGCGACCAGCGAGTTGCAGCAGGCGGTCAGCCCCTCGCATCCGATGTCGAGCCCCGGCTATTTCCGCGACGTGCAGAACCGGCTGAAGAAATTCGTCGAGTCGGGCCAGCTCGGCCTGTTCAAGAACGGCTACTGGGACAACCCGGCCTACCTGCTGCCGCCCGAGGCCGATCTGATGGCGACGACGCATTATCTGGAGGCGCTGGACCTGCAGAAGGACATCGTGAAGATCCACACGATCTTCGGCGGCAAGAACCCGCATCCGAACTGGCTGGTGGGCGGCGTTCCCTGCGCGATCAACCTGGATGGCGTCGGCGCCGTCGGCGCGATCAACATGGAGCGGCTGAATCTGGTCAGCTCGATCATCGACCGCTGCATCGAGTTCGTGAACAACGTCTACGTTCCCGACGTGATCGCGATCGGCGGGTTCTACAAGAACTGGCTCTATGGCGGCGGATTGTCGGGCAAATCGGTGATGGCCTATGGCGACATCCCAGAGAATGCCAACGACTACACGGCCCCCAACCTGCTGATGCCGCGCGGCGCGATCATCAACGGCAACCTCAACGATGTGCAGGATGTCGATCAGCGCGACCCCGAGCAGATTCAGGAATTCGTCGATCACTCGTGGTATTCCTATGGCCAGCCCGGCAAGGGGCTGCACCCCTGGGATGGCGTGACGGACCCGAAATACGAGCTGGGGCCGAACGCCAAGGGAACCCGAACGAACATTCAGGAAATCGACGAGGCGGCGAAGTATTCGTGGATCAAGGCGCCGCGCTGGCGCGGCAACGCGATGGAGGTCGGGCCGCTGGCGCGCTACGTCGTGGGCTATGCCAAGGGTCACGAAGACATCAAGAACCAGGTCGACGGCCTGTTGGGGGTGATGAAGCTGCCGCTGTCGGCGTTGTTCTCGACGCTGGGTCGGACCGCGGCGCGGGCGCTGGAGGCGGAGTACTGCACGCGGCTTCAGAAGCATTTCTTCGACAAGCTGATCAGCACGATCAGGAACGGCGACAGCAATACCGCGAATGTCGAGAAATGGGACCCCTCGACCTGGCCGAAAGAGGCCAAGGGCGTCGGCGCGACCGAAGCGCCGCGCGGCGCGCTGGGGCACTGGATCCGCATCAAGGACGGTCGGATCGAGAACTATCAATGCGTCGTGCCGACCACCTGGAACGGCAGCCCGCGCGACACCGCGGGCAACATCGGCGCCTTCGAGGCGGCACTGATGGACACCTACATGGAACGCCCCGACGAGCCGGTCGAGATCCTGCGCACCCTGCACAGTTTCGACCCCTGCCTTGCCTGCTCGACCCATGTCATCTCGCCCGACGGATCGCCGCTGACCACCGTCAAGGTTCGCTGAAAAGGAGGAACCGATGAAACGACTTCTGTCTTCCCTTGTGGCCCTTGCCACGGCAGCCCCGGCCTTTGCGCATCCCGGCCACGGGCTCGCCTCGGGCTTCGTGCCCGGCCTGATCCATCCGCTGACCGGCGCCGACCATCTGCTGGCCATGCTGGCGGTCGGGCTGTGGTCGGGCTTCGCGCTGCCACGCCGGGTCTGGATCGGCGCCGCGACCTTCATGACGGCGATGCTGGCGGGGGCCGGGCTCGGCTGGGCCCAAGTGCCGTTGCCGGGTGTCGAGGCGGTGATCCTGGCCTCGGTGGTGGCGATGGGGCTGTTGACGCTTGGCGCCCGATCCGACCAGCCCGGCGCCCTGACCGCGCTGTCGCTGGCCGCCATCGCGACCTTCGCGGCCTTCCACGGCCATGCCCATGCCAGCGAGGCGACCGGGGCGGCGGCCCTCTTCGTCGCGGGCTTCCTGATCTCGACCGGCGCGCTGCATCTGGCGGGGATCGGGCTGGCCCATGCGGTCGCGCGCAGTCGGCAGCCGCAGGCGTTGCAACGCCTGATCGGCGGCGCCATCACCGTTTCGGGCCTCTGGCTCGCGTTCGGATGAGGGGCGCGCCATGACCACGCAAAGCACCAATCCGACCCCCGCCGCGATGCCCGGCGCCGTCCGCCAGACCTCGGTCTATGTCTACGAGGCGCCGGTGCGGATCTGGCACTGGGTCAATGCCGCCGCCATCGTCACGCTGATGGTGACCGGCTATCTGATCGGCTCGCCGCCGCCGACCTCGGGCGCGGGCGAGGCCTACAACCAGTTCACCTTCGGCTATATCCGCTTCACCCATTTCACCGCGGCGATGATCCTGACCGTCGGCTTTGCCGGCCGGATGTATTGGGCGGTGGTGGGCAATCATCATGCCAAACAGCTTTTCATGCTGCCGGTCTGGCGCGGGCAATGGTGGCGCGAGGTCTTTACCGAACTGCGCTGGTATCTGTTCCTGGAGTCGAAGCCGAAGAAATACGTCGGCCACAACCCGCTGGCGCAACTGGCGATGTTCTTCTTCATCACGCTGGGCATGCTGTGGATGATCGTCACCGGCTGGGCGCTTTATGCCGAAGGCGCGGGCGAGGGAAGCTGGCCCGATTTCTTCTTCGGCTGGCTGCGCGGCTGGGTCCACAATTCGATGCGCATCCACACCCTGCATCACCTCGGCATGTGGTGGATCGTGATCTTCATGATCGTCCACATCTATGTCGCGATCCGCGAAGACATCATGAGCCGCCAGTCCATCGTCTCGACGATGATCTCGGGGCACCGGACGTTCAAGGACGACGACCCGGAATAGGATCGGCGGCCGGGCTTCAGATCGGGGCGTGCTTCGGCGCGTCCCGATTGCATTGCAAGAGTTGTTTGCGGACATCATGCCAACTGGAAAGAGAGTAGCCGGTTTGGTTATCGGAAATCTGCGGGAAATCCGAGATTTATGAAGCAAAAGCATATATTTAGCAGAAAATCGGAAGGCTGCCGGAATTGCCGTCTAATACGCTGATGAAAGCCATACTCTCAGCGGAAAGGGCAGGGCGAACACCCGCCATTCACGCGCGAAAGGGGGGACGCAATGACCGGCATTCTGATCTTGGGGATCGGCAACGTTCTGTGGGCCGACGAGGGCTTCGGCGTCCGTTGCGTCGAGGCGCTGGCGGATCGCTGGCGCTTTTCGCCCGAGGTTCGTCTGCTCGACGGCGGCACGCAGGGCCTGTACCTGCTGCCCTTTCTGGAAGAGGCCGACGCGCTTCTGGTCTTCGACGCCATCGACTATGGCCTGCCCCCCGGCACGATGAAGCGGATCGAGGGCGACGCGGTGCCCGCCTTCATGGGCGCCAAGAAGATGAGCCTGCACCAGACCGGGTTTCAGGATGTGATCGCCACCGCCAGGCTGATGGGCTACTGCCCGGACCGGCTGGTGCTGATCGGCTGCCAGCCGGAGGAGTTGGAGGATTACGGCGGCGGCCTGCGCCCGGCGATTGCCGCGCGGATCGACACCGCGCTCGACATGGCGCTCGATGTGCTGGCGGGCTGGGGCATCCGGCCCGCGGCAGGTCCGAGCCATGCGCCCGACCTGGCCGATCCGGCGATCCGCCGGGCCGCCTACGAACAGGGCCGCCCGACCGAAGCCGCCGCCTGCCGCACCGGCGACGCGCGGTTTTTCCCGGAGGGCGCCTGAATGTGCCTGGGTGTGCCGATGCAGATCCTCACGATCGACGGCATCGCCGCGATGGCCAGCGATGGCGAAAGGGTCGAGATGATCGACCTCAGCCTGCTGGAAGATCCGCAACCCGGCCATTGGGTGCTGACCTTTCTGGGCACCGCGCGCGAGGTTCTGACCGAAAGGCAGGCGGCCGAGATCACCGCGGCGCTCGGCGGTCTCCGGGCGCTGATGCAGGGCGGCGACCTCGGCAGCGCCTTCGCCGATCTGGAGGCGCGGGCGCCGAGCCTGCCGCCGCATCTCGAAGCCGCGCGTCAGGCCGGCAGGACGCAGGGGTAGGGAGCGACCATGCACACGCTGATCGAGCGACTTGTCACCGCGCTGGGCTGGCCGCTGCTGGGCGATCCGGCGGCGCTGGCGGCCCATCTTGCCGCGCCGGGCACGCATTGCCTGTTCGTGCCCGGCGACGCCGCCCGCAATCTGGAAACCGCAGACGCAGCGGTGATCCTGCCCGAGTTGCGCCAGGCCTTTCAGGGCCGCTTCGACTGCGCCGTGGTTGGCGACGCGATCGAGGCGCGGCTGCGCGAAACCCATCAGGTGCTCAAGACCCCGGCGTTCATCTTCTTCCACGGCGGCGCGATGATCGGCGCCATTCCCAAGGTGCGCGACTGGGATGACTACCTGGCCCGCACCAGCCACATCCTTGGCCTTGTCCCCGCGTAAGGAACCCGTCCATGCCCGCGACGTTTCAACTTCCGCCCACCGGCTTCGGCCCCGGCTCGCAGCCCGAGGACGGCGAGCTTGATTTCATGGCGCTGCCCTCGGGGATGCGCACCTATGCGCCGCATCTGCCCGAGGTCGATGACCCGGATTCGGTCGCGCCCGCGCTGGCCACGCTGAACGACATCGCCGAAGCCTGCGACACGGCGGCGGCCACCGGGCGCGGCGCGGGGTTCGACCTTAGCCGCATGGAGCCCGCCAGCCGCGCCCTGATGGCCGAGACGCTGGGGCAGGGCGAGGTTGCAATGAAGCTGCGCGGCATTCCGGCGCTGGCGGTGCAGGAAAGCGTCTTTGCCGGGGTCTGGATGCTGCAAGGCGCGGGCGTCGACCGGATCGAGGTGGCGCCCGTTCCCCTGCAGGCGGTCTCGCGCGCCTTCAACGCGCACCGACCGGCGGCGGGCACGGCGGCGCGGCTTGGGCCCGGTGTGATAAACGCGCCGCCGATCCTCTCGGAATTGCTCGACAAGGCCGCCACCTGGGGGCCGGGCGCCGAACCGCATGTCGTCAACCTGACCCTTCTGCCGCATACTGAAGCAGACCTTGCCTACCTTGCCGAGGCGTTCGGCGAGGGCGCGGTCACGATCCTGTCGCGCGGTTACGGCAACTGCCGCATCACCGCGACGGCGCAGGCCAACCTCTGGCGGGTGCAGTATTTCAACTCGATGGATGTGCCGATCCTCGACACATTCGAGGTGACCGCGATGCCCGAGGTCGCGCTTGCCGCGCGCGAAGACCTCGAAGACAGCGGCGCGCGCCTCCGCGACGTGCTGGAGGCGATCCGATGAGCGGTTTCGAGGGCTCCTATCTGGGCGCGAACGACCGCATTTCGGCGGCGGCGATCATGGAATGCAAGATCTGCTGGACGCCCTACGACCCCGCTGAAGGCGACGATTTCCGCCAGGTCTCGCCGGGCACCCCCTTCTCGGACCTGCCCGACGACTGGTCCTGCCCCGGCTGCGGCGCGCCAAAGGCGCAGTTCATGGTGCTGGAAGACCCCGGCAGCCCCGAGGCCGCGATCCTGACCGACATCGCCACCCGCACCGGGCGGCTGGTCGCGGATTTCGTCGAGGTCCATCACGCCAAGATGCGGGATGTTCCGCTCGTGAACCATGCCCTGCATGTGCAGGCGGTCGGTTTCCGGCTGCACGAAGGCCGCCCGCTCGGGGTGCTGGTGGCGCCCTGGTTCATGAACCTCGTGATGCTGCCCGCGATGGGCGAGGACTGGTCGGCGCTGCGGCCGGGCGCGAAGGAGGTGATCGGCTTTCCCTCGGGCGACTATGAGTTCCTGCACAACATCCGCGAGACGGTGGGCGGCTACAAGGCCTGCTCGCTGTTCTCGCCGATGCAGGATTTCGCCAGCCAGGCCGCGGCGGTCGAGGTGGCGGGCGCGGTAATGGCGGCGCTGTTCGATGGGGCGGCGCGCGACGGCACCGACCGCGCCGCCGAGATCAGGGCGGCGCGCGAAGCCGCGGTGACGGCGGCGCAGGAGGCCGAACCGGCGGCGGCGGAGGCCCCGGACGAACTGCCGACCCGGCGCGCGGTGATCTCGGTCGGTCTTGCGGGCGACGGCCGCTGATGCATGAGATGTCGTTGGCGGAGGGGATGCGTCAGATTGTTGTGGCTCAGGCGCGGGCGCATGGGTTTACGGCGGTGCGGGTGTTGCGGCTGGAGATCGGGCGGTTTGCGGGGGTGGAGAAAGTGGCGCTGGCGTTCTGTTTCGAGGTGGTGATGCGGGGCAGTCCGGCCGAGGGGGCGAGGCTGGAGATGATCGATCTGCCGGGGGTGGCGATGTGCTACGACTGCCTGCGGGAGGTGCGGATCGACGACCGGCTGGATCCCTGCCCGCTGTGTGGTGGCGGGCGGCTGGTGCCGGTGGCGGGCGACGAGATGCGGATCAGGGACATGGAGGTGGTGTGATGTGCACGGTATGCGGA